>AQRW01000161.1 GCA_000402295.1 Candidatus Aerophobus profundus SCGC AAA252-L23 | reverse complement strand
GTGGGCTGAAATGGGTTAAAAAATACAGGAAGAGGAGTTTTTAAACTACCTCCAATTGATGTAAAACAGTTCGGCCGTTTAACGGTTCGGCTGTTTTCTCTTTTAAGTAAGGACAGTTAACCACAGGGATATAAATGGTTTATCAAATTCAACAGGAAGAAGAGGGCAAAAGTCTGGAGATACTTCATCATTCTACTTCTCATATCTTAGCCCAGGCCGTCAAACGACTTTTCCCCCAGGCAAAATTAGGCATAGGTCCTTCCATAAAAGATGGTTTTTATTATGATTTTGACCTGAACGGAGAGATTATTTCTCAAAATATCTCCCAAATTGAAGAGGAAATGAGGAATATAGTTGCCAGAGATATCCCTTTGAAGCGGGAGGTTATGGAGAAGGAAAAGGCTCGGAAGATATTTGAGGAAAGGGATGAACCATATAAGTTAGAGCTTTTGGGTGAGATTCAAGAAGAAAAAGTGAGTCTCTATTGGCAGGCCGAGTTTGTCGATTTGTGTCGGGGACCCCATCTTGAAAGTACAGGAAAGGTGGGTTTTTTTAAACTTCTTTCGGTAGCCGGGGCCTACTGGCGAGGGAAAGAAGACAATTCTATGTTAACTCGCATTTATGGAACATGTTTCTGGAAAAAGGAGGATCTTGACAGATTCCTGAAGAGAATTGAGCAGGCTAAACAGAGAGATCACCGTCGTCTGGGTAAGGAATTGGGTATTTTCAGTATTATTCCTGGTGCTGGGCCTGGCCTGGTTTTTTATCATCCTCAGGGGGCTATACTGAGGGATATTCTGGAAAAATTTGAAAAAAGAGAACATCTCAAAAGAGGATATCAACTGGTTCATACTCCTCATATTTCGCGAGCTCACCTTTGGGAGAAATCCGGTCATCTTGACTTTTATCGAAAGAATATGTATGTTTTTTCCATTGCTGGTGAGGACTATGTCCTCAAGCCGATGAATTGTCCGGGACACATATTAATCTACAAAACTAAGATTAGGAGTTATCGGGAACTTCCGGTGCGTTATTTTGAGCTGGGAACGGTCTATCGACATGAGGAATCCGGAGTTCTGCACGGTCTTTTACGGCTGAGAGGGTTTACCCAGGACGACGCCCATATCTTTTGTCTGCCCTCGCAGTTGATTGGTGAGGTGCGGGGGGTTCTTCAATTTATCCGAGAAATGATGTGCATTTTTAATCTAGGTTTTCAGGTTGCGCTCTCTACTCGACCGAAGAAATACATTGGTTCCTTAGAGTCCTGGGAAAAGTCTACTCAGGCTTTACGAGAGGCTCTGGAGGAAGAAAGTATTTCTTACCGGGTTGCCCCGGGGGAGGGAGCCTTCTATGGTCCCAAAATCGACATTCAGATGGAAGATGCTTTGGGAAGATTATGGCAGGGGCCGACTGTCCAGGTAGATTTTAATCTTCCCGAAAGATTTGATATAACCTATGTTGATGTTGATGGAAAGAAGAAAAGAGTGGTAATGATTCACCGGGTTGTTCTGGGAACCATTGAGAGATTTCTGGGGGTTCTGCTTGAACATTCCGGAGGGAATCTTCCTCTCTGGTTGGCACCAGTGCAGGTAAGAGTACTGTCAATTACCGAAAAACAAAGAGAATATGCTCGTCAGGTTTTTGATAAGCTAAAGATTGAAGGAATCCGGACAGAACTGGATGATCGCGATGAGATGCTTGGTTACAAGATAAGAGAAGCCCAACTTAAGAGAATTCCTTATCTACTTATAGTGGGGCCCAGAGAGGTGGAAAAACAGATGGTTACCGTTAGAAAGAGAAGCGGTGAGAATTTGAAGAATGTCAATCTCGGTGATTTTTTAGCCCTGATAAGAAAGAAAGTGAAAAAGGAAATAGAAAAACCCTGTTGTTAGTGATGAAAAAACTTTCTTTCTTAAACAATTTTAGGAGGAGGTTCCCATCAACGGAAGTTCGCGAAATTTCATCAATGAGGAAATAAGGGCCGGGAAAGTTAGGTTGATTGACGAAAAAGGAGAACAACTGGGGATTTTTTCTCACCAGGAGGCTTTAAAGATTGCCCAAGAAAAGGAGTTAGATCTGGTAGAAGTTGCTCCCGAGGCTAAACCTCCGGTGTGTCGAATTCTGGATTACGGTAAATTTAGATACCAGCGAGAAAAAAGAAGAAAGCAATCCAAGCAGAGGCATTCTACTAATGCTTTAAAAGAAGTGAGGATGAGTTACAAAATAGGGGAACATGACTTTGAAGTGAAGCTGAGGAAGATTCAACAGTTTTTAAAGGGAGGACATCGGGTAAAGGTCTCTTTGAGATTTAGGGGCCGAGAAATGATTTATAAGGAACGAGGAAGAGGGATTTTGGAAAGAGTTAGTCAGACTGTAAAAGAGGTAGGTAAAGTAGAATCGACTCCCTCAATGAGCGGTAGGGTCATTGAGCAATATTTGATTCCCCGATAAGGAGGAAATAACCTCATCAGGGGATATAGCTACATTTAGATCAAATATCAATTAAAGAGAGTGAGTGTAATATGCCAAAATTAAAATCTCATCGGGGAGTGATGAAGAGATTCCGTAGGACCAAGTCAGGTAAGATAAAAAGAAATCATGCTTACACAGGTCACCTGAAGGTAGGAAAGAGTTCTACCAGAAAAAGAAGATTGAGAGGTAGCACTTTAGTTAATAAGGCGGATACTAAAAGAATTAGCCGGCTGATGCCTGGGAGAAGTTGAAACCATGAATTTCTTGACTTAAGGGGATATAAATGACCAGGGTTAAAAGAGGAACTATTCATACCAAGAAGAGGAAAAGAGTCCTTAGGCTAGCCAAAGGCTACCGGGGAGGAAGAAGTAGACTATTTACCCAGGCTAAAGAAGCTGTAAAAAAAGCTCTTTCTACCAGTTACAGGGATAGAAGACGGAAAAAGAGAGATTTTCGCCGGCTCTGGATTGCCCGGATAAATGCGGCTGTTCGCCAGAGAGGTTTTTCCTACAGCCGGTTCATACAGGGATTGAAAAACAAGAATATTTGTCTTAATAGAAAATTACTGGCTGATCTGGCAGTTAAGAATCCAGAGGAGTTTTCCGAGCTGGTGGATCAAGTCCGGGAGGAATCAAAGAGGTAGATTTGTTCGAATGGCTGAAATCGTTTCTGAAGATAATCGGCGTTATTTGCTTCCTCGTGGGAATGGGTTTGGGAGTAGCCTATTTGACTCTCAGAATACTGGTGCCGTCAGAAAGGATGATTGTTCCTCTAATTGTGGGTAAAGACCTAAAGGAGGCGATCATTTTCTTGGGAGATGAGGATATTCCTCTTAAAATAGTGGGCAAAAAATACTCCTCCGAAGTTCCTCAGGATGTGGTTATTTCTCAGGTTCCTCCACCAGGGACACAGGTTCGCTCTAACCGAGTTATCGAAGTAGTAATCAGCGAGGGTAGAAGATTGATCCCGGCTCCTTCGGTAGTGGGACTTCACCTGAGAGAGGCTAAAATAAACCTTTCGCAGGAAGGATTGCATATTAAGGCGGTGGATAGTAATTACAGTAATTTACCCATAGATGAGATAATCGCTCAGGATCCTCTTCCTACTTCGAAAATGGAGCGAGCCGAGGGGATAAATCTGTTGGTTAGCCTGGGTGAGAGAGAACCTTTATTCTGTATGCCTGATTTTGTTCAGCAAAAAGTTACTGAAGTTCAAGAGTTTCTGGAAAGGACGTCTCTGAAAATAGGGAAAATAAAAGAAGTACCTTCATTAGGGAAAGAAGGGATGATATTATCTCAAGTTCCTTCCCCCGGCAGTATGGTCAATCAGGAAACATCTATCGAATTTCTGGTGAGCAGTCTCTATCAGAAGAAACCGGTAAATTCTCCCCAGTCCAGATGGATCTTGACTTCTGTGGAAATTCCTGAAGGTGTGTCCGGAAAAGAAGTGACGGCGGAGATAGTTGACAAAACCGGGGTTAGAACAGTTAATTATGGGGAGAAGTCCCCGGGGAAGAGGATATGGATTCCTTCTCACCTTTTTGGAGAGGGAGAGATAAGAATTTACTTGGATGGCAAATTGGCTATGATAAAGATAGTTGAATGATGAAACAGGAAAGCAAGATCAAAATATCTCCCTCTATTTTAGCGGCTGATTTTGGCTGTTTGTTGACCGAGGTAAGAAAAGTAGAGGGTGAAGCAGAGCTACTCCATTTTGACATAATGGATGGTCATTTTGTTCCCAACATTTCTTTTGGAGCCGGAGTGATAAAGGAGCTAAAGGGAAAAGTTAATCTGCTCTTTGATGTGCATCTGATGGTAGAGCATCCGGAGGAATTGGTAGACGTTTTCTCTCAGGCCGGAGCTGATTTTCTTGTTGTCCATCTGGAGACAACGGGCCATTTGGATCGTCTGATAACCTGTATTAAGGAAAAAGGAGTTAAAGCCGGGGTGGCTATAAATCCGACTACTCCCTTATGTTTTTTAGACTACATATTGCCCCGGTTGGAAATGGTTCTACTTATGACAGTTAATCCGGGCTTCGGGGCCCAAAGTTTTCTTTACAATATTCTACCCAAGATCACCGAATTGCGGAAGATAGCCAGGAAAGTAAACCCTGAGCTGGATATAGCCGTGGACGGAGGGATTACGGAGAAGACAGCTCCGGAGGTGGTCAAGGCGGGAGCCAATGTTCTAATTGCGGGGAGTTCAGTTTTTGCTTCACCCGATCCGGCTAAGACTATTCGGAGACTTAAAAGGAGTTGTCAGCAGGCTTTAGATAGTTCCCCTCAGTATAAAAAGAGGTACTATAAGGAGGAATAATCCAGTGTCAACAAGGATTCGACTTAAAAGAATAGGTGGTAAGAAAGTTCCTTTTTATCGAGTTGTAGTGGGTGATGCTAGATCCTCACCTAAGGGAAAATTTATTGAGAGTGTAGGTTGGTATGACCCTCGGACCAAGAAAATTGAGGTAAATAAAGAAAGAGTGACTGACTGGCTCAGCAAAGGTGCTCAACTTTCCAATACGGTAAGTAAGTTATTGAAAAATTTCTCCATTTTTTCTTCCGGAGAATTATCTGGTAGGGTAGAATAGGGAAATCATCGCGGGATACATTGTTGACTACTAAGCCAAGGAGGTTCGGAATGCGCGAACTAGTAGAGTTCATTGTTAAGCAGATAGTGGACAAGCCTGAAGAGGTAAAGGTGCAGGAGATAAAAGCAGAAAAGGTAATTCTACTGGAAATTTCTGTGGCCAAAGAGGACATGGGCAAAGTAATTGGAAAAGGTGGAAGAGTAGCTAACGCCTTAAGGACAATCGTGGGGGCCGCCGCTGCCAAATTAAGAAAGAGAGTTATGGTGGAGATTCTCGAGGAATAACTTTCTTGATGCGAGTGGATATTATCACTTTGTTCCCTTCTATGTTCAAGGGGCCATTTGAAGAAAGTATGATAAAAAGGGCCCGGGAAAGCGGCATTCTGGAGATAAACATTCACAATTTGCGTGAGTTTACTCATAATCGTCACCGCACTGTGGATGATACATCTTTTGGTGGTGGGGCGGGAATGATTATGAAAATAGAGCCGATATTTGAGGCTTTGGAGTTTCTAAAAAGAGAAGTTAGTTTGTCCAGCCGGGTGATGCTTTTGTCTCCCCAGGGTCAGACTTTGACTCAAGATAAGGCTAAGAAACTTGCCCAAGAGAAAAATTTGATTCTCCTTTGTGGGCATTACGAAGGAGTTGATGAACGAGTCAGAGAATATTTAATTGATGAGGAAATATCTATAGGAGATTATGTGCTCACCGGAGGGGAAGTGGCAGCCCTGGTTCTGGTGGAAGTGATAGTCAGGATGATTCCCGGTGTAGTGGGTAAGGAAGAATCTATAAAGAAAGATTCGTTCTACGATAGTTTTCTTGATTATCCTCAATATACCAGGCCGGCTGAGTTTAGGGGGTGGAAGGTACCCGGGGTGTTGCTGGAAGGCAATCACCAGGCTATTGAAAAGTGGCGCCGTGAGAAAATGCTGGAAAAAACCTGGCGTAGACGCCCGGAATTACTGAAGAAAGCCAAACTGACTACTGGGGATAGGGAGTATTTGAAGAGAGTTTCGGGTAGAAAATTCACTCTTTGAGGATGGATTTTGAAATAAGGGGTAATTAATGCAGGAGAAGATTAGGAAAATAGAAGAAAAGGATAAGAAAAAAGAGATACCAGATTTCCGCTCCGGAGATACGGTGGCGGTTTATCTTATTATCAATGAGGGAGAGAGACAGAGAATGCAGGCGTTTGAAGGAATAGTCCTCAAGCGCAAAGGTGGAGGGACAAGAGAAACTTTCACGGTAAGAAAGCTGTCTTTTGGAATCGGGGTGGAGAGGGTCTTCCCTTTACATTCTCCTCTTATTAAGGAGATAAAGGTGATAAAGACAGGAAAGGTCAGGAGAGCTTATCTGTCCTACCTCAGGAAATCCCATTAATGAAGGCCAAGACCATTAGTTGGACCAGGGAGACCTTAGAAACGGTAGTGATTGCCCTGCTATTGGCTTTTGTTATTCGCACCTTCGTGGTGCAAACCTTCTGGATTCCCTCTGGTTCTATGCAACCCAATCTGACAATTAATGACCGCATTATGGCCTACAAGTTGTTTTATGGAATAAACCAAGTTAAACGAGGGAATGTTATTGTTTTTAAGTTTCCTCTTAATCCCAAACAGGATTTTGTTAAGAGAGTAATTGGTCTTCCCGGAGACAAGATTGAGGTTAGAGACAAGCAAGTTTACGTTAACGGGAAGAAGTTGAAAGAACCATATGTAGTCCATCGGGATGGTTGGAACACTGGTTTCCCCCGGGATCAATATGGACCGGTTACTGTCTCGCCTGACTCTCTCTTTGTCCTGGGAGACAACCGGGACTCCAGTGAAGATAGTCGCTATTGGGGTTTTGTTCCGGCAAAGAACATTGTTGGACGGGCTTTCCTTGTCTACTGGCCACCCTGGCGAGTTCGGATCATAACCAACTCTTTTTCTGAGGATAACTTTGGCTTATAGTTATGTTTGGTGATGATCAAAAGAAAACCTTATCCGAGCCACAAGTCAATTATAGAAAGAAACTGGGTCGGCGGGGAGAAAAAGCAGCTCTTCACTTTCTCCAAAAACATGGTTATCAGATACTTGAGTATAGTTACCGCTGCAAAGTGGGAGAGATAGATATTGTTGCCCGGGAAGGGACAGAGATGGTTTTTGTGGAGGTGAAAACTCGCTGCTCCCTCAGCTTTGGCTTGCCGGTAGAATCTATTTCCCGTCAAAAAAGGAAGAAACTGACCCAACTTGCCCTTATTTATCTGGGCCACCATAAACTGGATAATACCCCCTGTCGCTTTGATGTAGTAGGAGTCCTATTAGAGAAAGACAAGATTGTAGAAATAAAACTGGTCAAAAATGCCTTCCCGGCCGAAACCTAAGCCCACTTTTAGAGCGTCCTTCAATCAAAATCATGATTACCTTAAGGAGGAATTCTTCTGAAACAAGAATTTACCAAAGTGTATCAATTCAAAATCACCCTGAGGTATGTTGAGCCACCAATTTGGCGGCGTATTGAAGTCCCGGGAACTTACACATTTTGGGACCTGCATGTGGCCATTCAAGATGCCATGGGTTGGTCAGATTACCATCTTCATCAATTTGAACTAATTAGTCCCTCTACTGGAGCGAGGGTGGAGATAGGAATTCCGGAGGATGAAATTGAATACGGGGGAGAGATTCTTCCAGGATGGGAACAAAAGATTGCTCAGTGGTTTTCTATGGAAAACAAATTCGCCGATTATCTATATGATTTTGGCGATGGGTGGGAACATGTGGTGAAATTAAAAAGAGTGGGGTCTCGGGAAAATAAGGTCAGTTACCCCAGGTGTGTCAATGGAGAAAGAGCTTGTCCACCTGAAGATTGTGGAGGAGTCCCAGGGTATGAGGAGATTTGCCTGGGTGAAAGTGAATTTCAAGAGGAATACGAGGACTATGATCCAGAGCACTTTGATGTGAGAGAGGTCAGATTTGATGATCCCGATAAACGTTGGAGAATTGCATTTAAGTAGAAGATCTATTCTTGTCCGCGAACTCTCTGGTTCTCCAGGGATCCTGGACTATGAACATTCCACCATCCACCCTAAGGGCAAGAGCTCTGTCTCCTTCCTCCTGAATATCTCTGACCACCTTTTGGGCAGCGGCTTCATTTCTGAGGTAATTCACACCACTAGGCTTAAGTTATGGTGGCAATTGGACCTGCGAGTTTGAGGTGGTGGCAAGGTGTTCTCTGTTCCTTGACTGAAAGTGTGCAGTATCATTATAGCCAACCAGGAGTTCTTCTTGACAGGGGTTTTAGTATTGTTATATTGGAATTACATTTATTATCCTTAGAAAGAGTCAAAAAAGAAAGCCGAATTTGGCCAAAACAGGCAAAAAATAGCAGCCAGAGAAGTAGGAAAGAAGGAAGGTTGAAGGGTTCTTTCTTGTGAAGATAAGCAAGAGTCAGAAATAAGAGGTCAGGAGGAGGTGAAGAATGAAGAAGACCATTCTGGCTTGGGTTGAGGAAAGTCTCCGAAGAAAACTTTTCAAATGGTTCTGTTGGAGGTTTTCGGAGAGATGATCCTTCTGGAGTCGTATCATAAGGAGGTATTAAAAATGGAAAGGAGAAACCTGAGATTCGGCGTTTTTCTTCTAGCGTTAACTTGGGCAACGTTGAGCCTATCGGGGACAATATGCTATGGCCAGAAGAAAATGCTGGTAGGGATAGCTAGTCCATCCTTGGGTGATGAAGCCCAGGTAGTTATTCAACAGGGAGCAATTAATGCCTGCAAAGAGTATGGATTCAACTATATTACCACTAATGCCGATAGAGATGCTCTAACTCAGATGAATCAGATTGATCAACTAATATCGAGAGGAGTGAATGCTGTTATAACAGTTCCTGTGGATGCGGCTGCCCTCAGCGAGAGTGTTAAGAAGCTAAATAAACTGGGAATCCCGGTTATCTGCCAGGATAGATCCAGTACTTCCGGTAAACTCGTTATCACCGTGCAGGCGGATAACTATTTGGCTGGCGAGCAAGCAGCGAAGTTCATGGTTGGACTGCTTGAGCTAAAATATGGTGAACCCAAAGGACTGGTTCTGGAGCTACAGGGGGCCTTAGGAACAAATGTTGCCCAGTTGAGAGGTGGAGGGTTCAACGATGTGATGAAAAAGTACCCCCAAATTAAAGTTATAAGTAAGCCCACAGAATGGCTTCCAGAAACTGGGGCCAAAGTAACTGAAGATGTGTTAACAGTTCATCCCGAACTTGACGGTATATACTGTCACAGTGATTTCACGCTTACAGGGGTAATTGCAGCGCTGGAAAGAATGGGCAGATTAGAGTTGGTGGGTAAGGAGAATCATATCTACACCGTGAGTATTGATGCTACTTCTCAGGCACTGGACTGGATCAGACAAAGGGAACACGATGTTTCCGTGTCCCAGCCGTTTATTGCCTATGGGACTCTGGCTGTGGAATTCTTCGCCGAATATTACCTCAAAGATAAGAAGATACCTGTGGGTCAGACTGTTACCCGATCCGGGGTATTATGGTCTCCAGCCCAAGTAATAGAGTCTCCCACTGGGCCAATGATAAACTTACGTACTACATCTGTGGATATCCATAATGTGGATGATCCTCGTCTATGGGCCAACTATTACGGGTATCTTCAGGGGAAGAAGTAATTTGAACGTGATTCTAGGCAAGCTGGCGCTATAACCAGCTTGCCTAGAGATCAATATTTTTTCAGGTAATCGACCTTTTTGCTACCTGTGAGCGGCAAGGGGGAAATGGGGGAAGACTCAATGTCTGGGTTTTCATTTGTTGTAAGACGGCACAATATTTTAAAGATGGGAATTCGAAGGCTTAGTGGTCAGAAGTTGAAGGAGATATTTCTAAAATATTCGATTTGGTTTGTCCTCCTGGGCATAGATTTCACCTTTTTCTTTCTTACTGATAGATTCTTTACCACGACGAATTTACTTAATATCTTGTTTCACGGTTCCATACTTGGAGTGGTAGCCATTGGAGAATCTATATGCTTGCTGACCGGGAAGTTTGACCTTTCGGTAGGTTCCATAGTGGCCCTTACCGGTGCAATAGCAGCGTGGCTTATGGTTACAGGTCAGCCGGCGGCATCAGGCTGGGGGGTACACCCAGCCATAGCTATCGCTGTTGTTTTAGCAGTCGGGATGGGGGCTGGCTATTTCAACGGGTTTTTTATAGGTAAAATAGGAATGAATCCGTTATTAACCACTTTGGCTACTATGTTTGCTTTCCGAGGACTGGCACTGGTGGTTACTTCTGGCCAAACCTTGTACGGGCTTCCCAAATTATACCGATTCTGGGGAGGAGGCGCCATTGGTTCTGTTCCAGTAGCTATCATAATGATGGGCATCTTATATTTTATATTCTATTTCATTTTGACTAAGAAGAAATTTGGCCGTCATGTCTACGCTGCCGGGGGGAATGCTTTGACGGCCCGAGAATGCGGAATCAATGTGAATAGAATCATAATAACTGTCTATATACTGAGTGGTTTGCTTGCGGCTGTGGGCGGAATTCTCTCGTCGGGTCGGCTTAATGCAGCTCATTCTCGAGCAGGAATAGGTTTGGAGCTGGAGGTAATTGCTGCTGCCGTAATAGGAGGCATAAGTCTGCGGGGGGGACGGGGTTCACTCATTGGTACAATTGGGGGGATGCTTGTGTTAAGCAGTATAGATAGTGGATTAATTCTTCTTGATGTTCCTTCATTTTGGATTCAAACCACAACGGGTCTGGTGATATTCTTGGCCATTCTCATCGACACGGTTAAGGTTAGGTTTTTCCGGGTGGAGTAGAGATTTTTGGGGTACATAGAAAGGACAATGTCTAGGGAAAAAAGCCAGGAGGGTAGGAAGTATGGAGAGCGAACCTCTTCTTAAAATGAGCAATATAGGCAAGAACTTCGGCGAAATTAGAGCATTGAAAAATGTAAATTTGGTTCTCAATCGCGGTGAGATTCTGGGTCTGGTGGGGGATAATGCAGCGGGAAAGTCAACATTGATGAAGATCTTGTCAGGAGTGTATCCTCCCAGCGCCGGGGAAATATTTTTCCAGGGAAGCGAGGTTAAGTTTTGTTCGCCCAGAGAATCGAGAAGATTGGGGATAGAGATGATATACCAGGATTTGGCCGTGGCAGGCAACATGGATATTGTGGAGAACATATTTCTGGGTGCGGAGTTGGAAAAACCGGCATTAGGTGGATTGATTAAAGTAATTGACAGAAAAAGCATGGAAAAAGCAGCCTGGGATACTCTGGAAAAAATACGAATAACCATTGGTTCTATAGATGCTAAAGTAGAAACTCTTTCCGGGGGGCAACGTCAATCAGTAGCTATAGCCAGAACTATCCGTTCTAAGGCCAAAGTCATTGTTATGGATGAACCGACTGCCTCTCTGGGAGTAAGTGAAGTGGAAATGCTATTGAACCTGATTAAAGAGTTGAAGAGAAAAAAAACAGCTATTATTTTCGTAAGTCACCGCCTCTACGATGTTTTTGAAGTGGGAGACCGCATAATGGTTCTAAGACACGGAGAATGCGTTGCGGACAAGAAAGTAGAAGATACGGACATGGATCAAATTAGAAAACTAATGATTGGGGGAACAGAAAACTAATGGACAGCTCTTCTAATGAAAAAGGGGGGAGGGCGATGAAGTGTCCTGTATGCAAAAAAGAGATGGTTGAGGAAGATTTCGGTGGTGTAAAAGTGAATGTTTGTAAGAAGGGATGTAAGGGGATTTGGTTTGATTGGTTTGAACTGAGCAAGCTCGATGAGAAAAATGAGGGATTCGGTGATGCTCTCAAGGAAGCCCTTGACTATCCGCGGGTGAATGATGAAAATCGGCAGAAAATCAACTGTCCCCAATGTGGCCTGCCTATGCATACCCACACGTATCAATCCTCCAAGGAAGTTAATATTGATGAATGCTATGCTTGCGGGGGATTCTTTCTTGATTCAGGTGAAATAAGAGCTATTCGAGATACCTTTATGAGTGAGCAGGAGGAAAAAGAGTACTTGGAAAAACTGCTTGATGATATTCCCAGTTACCAACAAGCCGAATTAGACCTAAGGAGAAGGAAAACACGAAGCGACGCTTTGCGTAAATATACCAGGTTTTTAAGGCTTAGCTACTATATGACCGGTAAGTAGTCTGCTCCAATCTCAAGAGAAGGTAGTCGCAAGTTTTAACTTGCGCAAATAAACGCAGGCTAAAGCCTGCGGCTACCAATGGTAAAAAGACCAAGAAGTTTTGACAATACTGTTAAACAGGAGGGGAGGTAGAAAATGATAGGCTGGATTATTCTGGCGGTAATAGTCATAGTGGTGATATGGGTAGTTGCTCTCTACAACCGCCTGGTGCGGTTGAAATTCAGAGTCCGCCAGGCCTGGTCCGATGTAGATGTGCAGCTCAAGAGAAGATATAATCTTATTCCTAATCTTGTGGAAACAGTTAAAGGTTACGCTGCTCACGAACGGGAAACGTTTACCCAGGTCACCGAGGCTCGAGCTAAAGCCATGCAGGTTACTGCTCCCGGGCGGGCCAAAGGTGAGGCTGAGAATGCTCTTCAGGCTACCTTGAAAAGCCTATTTGCTATTTCTGAGCGCTATCCAACGCTGAGGGCTAATGAGAATTTCCTGGATCTGCAAGCAAACCTGAGCAAATTGGAAGAAGAAATTCAACTGTCCCGTCGATACTATAACGCGGTGGTGCGTGATTTCAATACCCTCACCGAAGTTTTCCCCAGCAATCTCATTGCCAATACTTTCCGGTTCCAGCAATTCAAGTACTTTCTCCTTCCTTCCGAAACAGAAGGGGAAATTCGGGAGACTCCCCGGGTCAAATTCCGATGAACACCACAAAACTCTGTTTTATCGCCTTAGTGGTGGCGGTGGTAATGGTCTCCTGGGTGGGAAGTACTGCTCAGGCCTGGTTTATACGTGATTTCTCCACTCATCTTACCCTGAGGCCAGATAGTAGTCTCTCAGTGAGAGAAGAAATCCAGGCTGACTTCGAGTCAGAAAGTAAACACGGCATTTTTCGCAGTATCCCGGTGAATTACCGCCGAGGTTCCCTGGCATATAATCTGCGTCTCAAAGTCCTGGCCGTGGAAGACGAAAATGGACGACCCTATTCCTACCGGGTAAGTCGTCAGGGGCGCTACCGGGAGATAAGAATTGGTGACCCTAAGCGATACGTTTCCGGAACCCACTGGTATATCATAACCTACCTGGTTGAACGAGGGATTAACTACTTTGATGATCACGATGAACTCTACTGGAATACCACTGGTGATGAGTGGCCCGTCCCCATTGGACGAGCTCAGGCTATGGTGTCCCTTCCGGCGGGTATTCCTCCGGATGAGATTACCACCCGAAGTTTCACTGGGCCCCGGGGTTCACGAGAATCGAGGGCCGAGATCAGCCAGGAACTGGGAGATATCCTCTTCAGGGTCGATAATTTGAAAGTGCGGGAGGGATTGACCGTGGTGGTGGGTGTTCCTAAGGGATATCTTAGACGGCCGGGCCTAATAAAGATAATTATCTGGTTCTTGGCGGATAACTGGTTTTTTTTGGTGCCCCTGGTGGTGCTCATCTTGATGTTGGCTATCTGGATGACCAGTGGAAGGAACCCTCGAGTGGAAGAATCAATTATGGTTCATTATCGTCCCCCCTCTGATCTTACTCCTTCCGAGGCAGGGACGCTGGTTGATGAGAGAGCTGATTTAACGGACATCACTGCCATGATTATTGATCTGGCCGTGCGAGGGTATCTTAAAATCGAGCAACTCGACTCTAAGAAACTCTTGTTTTTCTCTAACCGGGATTATCGTTTTGAGCTGCTCAAAGAATTCACAGCAGATCCCGAGCTCAAGACACATGAACAGCAGTTTCTCACTGGGATTTTCGGTTCCGGGAGTCCGGGTGGTACGGTAACCTTATCCTCTCTAAAGAACAAGTTCTACGTACATCTGCCAAAAATACGAAACAGTCTCTATCAAGTGTTGTCCAAACAAGGATATTTCTATGGTCGTCCCGACCGAATTCGGGGTGCCTATCGAGGGGTGGGAATAGCACTAGCGATGGCGGGGTTTTTTCTTATGGTAATACTGCATCGGTGGGAAATTCTGGTACTCCTCTCGGTTTCGGGGGGCATTGTCTTGGCTTTTTCCACTATTATGCCCCGTCTCACTGCCCGGGGAGTGCGGATGGTGAATCAGATTCTCGGGCTCAAGGAGTTTATTAGCCGGGTAGAGGAAGACAGGCTCAAACGGATGAGTAAAGAAGATCCCACTCTCTTCGACCGAATTCTTCCCTTCGCTATGGTCTTGGGAGTGGCTGATGAGTGGGCCGAGGCATTTCGTGATATCTATCGCGAACCACCCGGTTGGTTCGTTTCCTCACACTATGTAGCAGGAGCGTTCTACACTGGTATGCTGGTGTCAGATCTCGGGCAGGCCACTAAAACTATGGGTAGCACTCTTGCCTCTGCTCCTTCTCAAGCTGGTAAAGGAGGAAGCGGATTCGGCGGTGGAGGCTTTAGTGGTGGGGGATTCGGCGGTGGAGGCGGTGGAGCCTGGTAGAGCAATTCTTCGGTACTGAGATAAGCGTTAGATTTGCTTCTTCTAAAATCTTTATCCCCGGCATTTACTCAGAGAATCCCGACCGGGAACATTTTTAGGCTCTACTTCAAGGTAAAGTGATCCCGGTAGTGGGGAACCGATACCTTCCAGCCTTTTTCTTGGCGAACAAGACCGGCGAAGGAAAGGGCCGCTCTCTCCTCACCATGTACTACAAACACTTGTCTGGGGGGTGAGTTTAAACCACTAAGCCATCTCAAGAGTTCACTTCGGTCCGCATGAGCTGAAAAGCCATCAATTTGGGCAATGCGGGCTTTCACCGGGCGACTTACTCCATAAATCCTCACCTTTCTTGCTCCATCAAGGATGGCCCGTCCCAGCGTGCCTCTGGCTTGATATCCGACAAAGAGAAGGGTGCTTTCCGGGCGGGAGATGTTACTAACCAGGTGGTGCTTTATTCGCCCTCCGGTACACATACCTGAACCGGCAATAATAATACAGGAGGCCTTCAAGTGATTAATGGCTTTGGACTCCTCTGTACTTCTGGTCAACCTCAGCCTGGAAAAATAGAAGGGAAGATTGCCTTGACGGATGCGACTTAGAATCTCCGCATCAAAATAGTCTTGATGGTGATTAAAAACTTCCGTAACGTTGATGGCCATGGGACTATCGACAAAGGTTACCAGGTGAGGAATACGGTTTTCAAATACCAGCTCACTGAGATAATACAGGAGTTCCTGGGCTCTTTCTACCGCGAAAGTAGGAATCACCAGGTTACCACCTCTTTGTTCGGTGGAAGTAATGATTTCAGATAATTGATCCTTAATTGTTCCAGAGTCTTGATGGAGTCTATCTCCGTACGTTGATTCCACCAGGACATAGTCAGCTTGATCAAAGACAGTGGGATCACGGATTATGGGTTGATTCCAGCGACCGACATCGCCTGAGAACAAGATGGTTCTGGTCTTATCGGCAATCCTAACTTGCACTTTAATCATTGATGAACCCAAAATGTGGCCCGCATCGTGAAAACTAAAGCTCAGGTGTTGATTTATCTGAATGGGTGTATTATATCCGGTGGGTTGGAAAAGGGGTAAAACAGCACCGACGTCCTTCTCAGTATAGAGAGGTATTTCGGGATAGGCCCCCTTTCTTCCCTCTCGACGATGCCTTTTTCTCTTAAATTGCGCGTCTTCTTCTTGAATACGGGCAGAATCCGAAAGGATGATGCGGGTGATCTCTTCTGTGGGAGGAGTACAAATCACTCTCCCCTGGAATCCTTCCCTCACTAATTTGGGTAAAAGACCACAGTGATCAAGATGGGCGTGAGTTAACAAAACCAGGTCAATGGCCCCAGGATTGATGGGAAAAGCATCCCAGTTTCTTGAACGCAAATCTCTTTCCTGGAATAGGCCGCAATCAACTAATATTTTGTTATCATCAACCTCCAGTAAATAACTTGAACCAGTGACCCCGCGGGTTGCTCCCAAGAATTGTAACTTAATGCTCATTTTTGCCTAATTCCTCCTAGGCCCGGTCTTTGAACTGGGCCGGTGCTTACCTCACTCCTGGCTGTTTCTGCAACCAGGTTGTGTTCTACACCTATTCTCCGAGATGTCGGATGAGGCCATATTTCTGTGGTACCACCAAATCCGCCTCTCTCAATGGTTGATCTTCTTTGCTTCGGTAAGCCACATTCATTACTTCAATGAACTCCGCCGTATACTCCTTTAATATGCAAGAATACTCAGATATGTCTTTATCCTTAATTAATTGCAGTACCACTGTTTTGCCAATGTGTCTTTCCAGCAGTGGTTCGAAGGCCGTCCCCGCCGCGCCCACCAATTCTTGTTGCAACTGAGAAACATATTTGTCCTGACCAACCAGTAGTCCGCTCGCAGGAGTGGTTTTTTTGACCTGGCCCACCAGTAGGTTTACCACTTCCATAGCTGAATTTCTGAAAGTGTTGAAGAAATTCCTAATTTTTCTTTTCAGCCTGCGAGCCGCGTTGGGGTGATAAGTTTTCTCCAATTCTCTTTTTCTTTCCTTCTTGTTTTGCTCGTCCAACTCATCATGGTAACGAATGAATAACTGCACCGTAGGATATTCTTGTTTGTAGAGAATATAGCTGGTCTCGTCGTGTCCCTGGTTATCCCGGTGTGGGATTTGGTAAACCAGTTCGACCCCCGTATTTTCTACCCTTAGTTGGCCCCAGATAAGTTTGCCCGTGGTTTTTTCCAGAGTGATGAGATTTCCGGAAAAATCCTTCAGGCATTGATCCTTACTTCTTCCGCGCACGAAAGCAGCTACTAGAGTCACCACCACAATAAAAATGAAAGTTAGGGCGAAAGCATTTAACATAATAGCATCCATAATCTTGCAGTAATCCAACTATACCTAAAATTGATTTTTGGTAAAGCTCTGGAAGGAATGAGAATGAATGAATCAGATGAATCAGGTCAGCATTTGCCGTTTCTCAAAGCTGCTTTGTTTTTTTAGGTCCGCCTGAGCTAATATTACCAGCGAACTCTCTGGCTCTCCAGGGATCCTGGACGATGAACATTCCACCATCCACCGGTATTACCGCTCCAGTAACGTAGCTCGATTCCTCAGAGGCTAAAAAGAGGACTACATTGGCCACATCGTCAGGTTTACCAAATCTTTGTAAAGGAACTTGATTTAGCCATTGGTCACCGCTCTCAGCTACAAAGTCCTTGGTCATGTCCGTGACAATGATTCCGGGAGCATAAACATTGACCGTTATATTGTAGGGAGCTAATTCTCCGGCTAATACTCGGCTGAAGTGTTCAATAGCTGCTTTTGATGTACCGTAGGCACTTTGGTCCACATCAGCAATCCTCCCCGATATGGATGAGCAATTTATGATTCTCCCACTGCCGCATTTCTTCAAATAATCAATAGCTGCTTTTGAACAATTGACAGTGCCCAGCAAATTTACCTCTAAGACTCTTAACCATTGCTGAATATTCTCTTGTTGGACAAATTCTCCTCGCAATATTCCGGCATTATTCACCAGAATGTCCAGTCTCTGAAATGCGTCAATTGACAGAGAAATCATTACTTGGACTTCTTGGAAATTGGAGACATCACATTTAAGGGCAAGATGACCGGATTTCTCCCAAAGGTGAGCTCGCGAAATATGAGGAGTATGAACCAGTTGATATCCTCTTTTGAGATGTTCTCTTTTTTCAAATTTTTCCAGAATATCCCTCAGTATAGCCCCCTGAGGATGATAAAAAACCAGGCCAGGCCCAGCACCAGGAATAATACTGAAAATACCCAATTCCTTACCCAGACGACGGTGATCTCTCTGTTTAGCCTGCTCAATTCTCTTCAGGAATCTGTCAAGATCCTCCTTTTTCCAGAAACATGTTCCATAAATGCGAGTTAACATAGAATTGTCTTCTTTCCCTCGCCAGTAGGCCCCGGCTACCGAAAGAAGTTTAAAAAAACCCACCTTTCCTGTACTTTCAAGATGGGGTCCCCGACACAAATCGACAAACTCGGCCTGCCAATAGAGACTCACTTTTTCTTCTTGAATCTCACCCAAAAGCTCTAACTTATATGGTTCATCCCTTTCCTCAAATATCTTCCGAGCCTTTTCCTTCTCCATAACCTCCCGCTTCAAAGGGATATCTCTGGCAACTATATTCCTCATTTCCTCTTCAATTTGGGAGATATTTTGAGAAATAATCTCTCCGTTCAGGTCAAAATCATAATAAAAACCATCTTTTATGGAAGGACCTATGCCTAATTTTGCCTGGGGGAAAAGTCGTTTGACGGCCTGGGCTAAGATATGAGAAGTAGAATGATGAAGTATCTCCAGACTTTTGCCCTCTTCTTCCTGTTGAATTTGATAAACCATTTA
Source organism: Candidatus Aerophobus profundus SCGC AAA252-L23 (assembly GCA_000402295.1). Classification (GTDB taxonomy): domain Bacteria; phylum Aerophobota; class Aerophobia; order Aerophobales; family Aerophobaceae; genus Aerophobus; species Aerophobus profundus. The sequence continues at coordinate 9,039 of AQRW01000161.1, read as the reverse complement.
TATCCCTGTGGTTAACTGTCCTTACTTAAAAGAGAAAACAGCCGAACCGTTAAACGGCCGAACTGTTTTACATCAATTGGAGGTAGTTTAAAAACTCCTCTTCCTGTATTTTTTAACCCATTTCAGCCCACCAAAATTTTAGACAATCCACTCGTAGGTAGAAACGACTTTAATTGCCTTCGGTAAAACAAGAGCCAAAAAGCGACTAAGAGACTAACCCCCCCCTACCCGAAGAGAAAACTTTAATAATGAGCTCCTAACTTTACTACTTTTTCTTTACACCCTAATAAGTAAATTTTAGAACCCGCTTCTAAGTGGTGCCCAGTGCTGGACTTGAACCAGCGACCTCTTGCATGTCAAGCAAGTACTCTAACCACTGAGCTAACTGGGCCTCCGATCACTTTCTCCCACCCCCAGCTTTTTTGTTAAATTACCCCGGATGCATCTGTACCTAAAAAACCAACGCTGGAGGCGGCACCCGGACTCGAACCGGGGAATAAAGGATTTGCAGTCCTCTGCCTTTCCACTTGGCTATGCCGCCACCAATTTCCCCAGAAAACAAAGATTTAATAAGACTCCATAAATAATTTATTCTTCTTTAGTCTCGGAGGGTAACTCCTGGTCAAAGCGGTTGTCCTTTCCCCCTGGAGTCATTCTACATTCTCCATTAAAAAAGGCTCCCTCAGCAATAGTCAAATCAGACGTCATAACCTTACCTTCCAGGCTGCCCGAGGAGAAAAGTTCAACTTTTTCTTCGCAGTTTATATCTCCAACAACCTTTCCTCCAATAATCACCGATTTGGCTCTGATCTTGGCCTCTACCACCGCGTCTTCACCTATAATAAGATTTCCTTCCGTTTCAATTTCTCCCTGGAAACTTCCGTCAATACGAATACTCCCCTTATCTTTTATACTTCCTTTAAATTCTGTTTCCTTGCCGATTACGCTGGTGGTGGTCTTTTCTTCTATTCTTCTCTTTTTAAACATTTCCTAACCTCTTTTAACCCAGCGACTCCACCATAAGATTTAGTGGATTAATAGCCTCACCATTATGCCACACTTCAAAGTGAAGATGAGGCCCAGTGCTACGACCCGTGCTACCTACTCTCCCAATAATTTCTCCCTTGTTCACCCAGGCACCTTTCTTAACCAGAACTTTAGAAAGGTGACCGTAAACAGTGGAGTAGCCATATCCATCAGCAATTCTAATCATTAAACCATAACCACCTTTCCATCCGGCGTAAGTAATCTTGCCCTGAGCAGCAGCCCTTATTTCACTCCCCCAGGGAGCAGCCAGATCTATGGCCTCATGGAACTCCCGCTGGCGAGTAAAGGGGTCAATTCGCCATCCATACCCCGAGGAAATCCAACCCTGGGTAGGGAAGATATTAGGAGTAGAAGCAAATAAATCTTCCTTCTCAAGAATAACTTTCTCTATGTGATCGAAACTTTCCTCTTGCTGTTTGACCTGAGAATGAAGAGTGACTACATTGTTTTCGATCTTTTCTATCAAGCCTGAGGGATCCCAGGAAACTTCCTCTTCATCCAAAACAGGATAACTAACCGGACCTCCCTTCCCTATCCCTTCTCCTGCTCCTATAGAGCTTTTCGTTCCCAGCCCAGCCAACATTCTCAAGCGGTTTTCCAGTTCTTTCAGCTTTTTCATAGTTACATTAAACTCTTCCACTTGTTTAGCCAAAGAGTGAATCTTCTGTTTTTGCATTTGACTCAGTTGCTCTAATTGGGAAAGATAGATCATTTTTGATTTTATCTGGCGATAATCGTTGACAAAATAAAAAAGAGTTAAGCCAACCAGCAAAAACCCAACTAAGAATAAGAAAAAAGTAATTTTATGAACTCTTAGCCGGCGGACCCGCGACAGATTATGAGGTATGACCATCAAAGTCAATAACTCACCCCTTTTTTTCCTTATCCCCCTCACCTCCTTATTTTTAAATATACCACAAATTCCTGTGTATGTAAAGTTGACCTAACTCCTCCTTAATTTTGACAACACCAGTTGTTTCTGTATTATACAATCTCCTATTTAAAAAGCAAGTCTAACAACCAAAAACTTTTGCCCAACAGGATATATCTAGTAGTTAGTTTCCAAAATAACCTTACAATGCTTTGTCATTGCGAGCGAAGAGGAAGCAATCTCATGGAAAGTATGTCCTCTTAGGGATTGCTAAGCCTGTTCCGAGCCCAGCGAGGAATCTCGCTCCTCGCAATGACAGTGAAGAAATATCAGGTTATTTTGGAAACGCTATACTAGTATAATTATTTTAAAAACTTAAGTTAAGAAAAAAATGGGACAAGGAAAAAAAATAATTCTCATTGACGGAAATGGAATGCTTTATCGAGCCTTCTATGGCTTGCCCTCTCTAATTAACAGCCAGGGCATTCCCACCGGGGGAGTTTATGGATTTACCCGAATGCTCCTAAGACTTCTCCGAGAGGAAAATCCCGAGTATCTGGTTTGTACTTTTGATAAAGGAAAGAAAACTTTCCGGCATATCAAGTTCCCGAAGTATAAAGCTACCCGTCGCCCTACTCCCAAGGAGTTAATTAGTCAAATTACCCTGGTTAAGGAAATGCTGACTTGTCTTAATATTCTTTCCTTTGAAGAAGAAGAATACGAGGCCGATGACCTCTTAGCCACCTTAGCTGTAAAAGCAACCCAGGAGAATCTCCAGGTAGTCATCATTAGTGGAGATAAAGACCTTCTTCAGCTTGCTTCTCCATCTGTTTCTATTATCCGTTTTAAGAGAGGAATTAGCCAAACAGAAATTTTCGATCCGGAAAAAGTAAAGGAACATTTTGGAGTATCTCCTCCTCAAATACCCGACTTACTTGCCTTGATGGGAGATACTTCCGATAACATCCCGGGAGTTCCTGGAATTGGACCAGTTACCGCCAGCAGATTAATCCAGAAATATGGGAGTCTGGAAAAACTTCTGCAAAACCTTGCGTATCTTCCTCCCAAAATAAGTAATCTTCTCCAAAAACATTTTAATGAAATTAAGTTAAGTAAAGACTTGACCACTTTGAGAAACAAAATCCCTTTGAAAGTTAATCTGGAGGAACTAAGAAGGAAACAACCTCATCCCAAGAAACTTCTCTCGCTCCTAAAGAGACTTGAATTTATCCAATTAATCAAGGAATTTCCCGCCTTAGCTTACAATGATGAGGAAAAGTGGATAGATATTTCAGATGAGGAGGCTCTAAGAAAATTCATTCTGAGTCTCAAAAAAGTCCCTCTTATTCTCGAGCTGGAGGAAAAGGACTCTCCTGGAATAGCCATTTACCTTACTAAAAGCGAGAGGTGCTACTGGCTTTCTTTTTCTAACTCCAACTTAAAAGAAGAAGAAATTCTCGAAAAGTTAAGACCTGTTCTGGAGGATAAGCAGATCGAGAAAAGCGGCCATAACTTAAAAAAGACTTTTCTCTGGCTACGAAGAAAAGGAATAAAAGTAGAAGGATTAGCTTTCGACACCGAATTAGCTGCTTATGGCCTGAATTCTTCCCGAAGCAACTATTCTCTCCAGAATCTCTCTTTGCATTACCTGGGTCTCTTAGTGGAAAAGCAATTTCTGGCACCTTCCAGAGTTAGACTTATCCGGCAACTAATTCCTCTGTTAAAAGAAAAAATAGAAAAAGAAGGCTTGAATAAACTATATTACCAAACGGAGCTGCCTCTCCTGAAGGTTCTGGTCAATATGGAGGAGAAAGGAATTAAGATTAACCGGGAAGCTCTTAAAGATTTTCTCCAGGAGATAATGGGAAAGAGAAAAAAACTAAAAGAAGAAATATACCAGAAAACAGGAGAAAGATTCAACATTAATTCTTCTCCTCAGTTAGGAGAGATACTTTTTGAAAAACTTAATCTGCCTCGTCTTAAAAAAACCAAGACAGGTTATTCTACCGACGAGGAGACACTCCAAACTCTTTCCCTCCTGCAACCCTGGATAGGTAAAATTGTGGAGTATCGCCGTCTATTCAAACTTGAATCTACCTATATCAAGCCCTTACCCAAGATGGTAAACCCGGAAACCGGAAGGCTACATACCTCATTTAATCAGACCGCCACGGCTACCGGCCGACTCTCTTCCTCACATCCCAATCTTCAAAATATCCCCATCAGAAACAAAATGGGAGAAAAAATAAGGCAAGCCTTTATAGCCGAAGAGGGATACTTATTACTTTCCGCCGATTATTCTCAGATAGAACTAAGAATAATGGCTCATCTTTCCCAGGATCCTAACCTGAAATCTGCTTTCCTCCGAGGAGAGGATATCCACCAACAGACAGCCGCAGAGATTTTTAACCTACTACCCCTACAGGTAACTCCTCAAATGCGAAGAAAAGCCAAAACGGTCAACTTTGGAATTATTTACGGAATTAGTTCTTACGGTTTATCCCGAGATCTGAATATTTCTGAAAGCGAGGCGGAGGAATATATCAAAAAGTACTTTCAGCGCTACCCAAAAGTCAAAGAATACATTGAAAATACTTTAAATAAAGCCCGACGAACAGGTTATGTCACTACCTTTCTGGGACGGAAAAGGTATCTCCCGGAAATTCTTTCTCCTAAACGAAGAAGAAGAGAATTTGCCCAACGCACCGCCATCAATTCTCCCGTTCAGGGAGGAGCGGCTGATTTAATCAAACTGGCTATGATTAACCTGTCCCGTCGTTTAAGAAAGGAGAAGTTGAGGGGAAGGATGATTTTGCAGATTCACGACGAGCTTCTCCTGGAAGTTCCTGGGGAAGAAATTACCCTAACCAGAAAAATAGTTAAAGAAGAAATGGAGGGAGCCATCAAGCTCTCGGTGCCTCTAATAGTAGACAGCAAAATTGGCAAAAACTGGGCTGAGATGAAGAGCTAAGTATCTTATCGAGTATCACCGGAGCAAAGGAGAATGTCCCGAGCATTCTGGGTTGACGCAGTGCAGAAGCGGTTTTCCTGAAAAGAAATTAGCTATATCCACCGCTACCATTCGGGCGCTGAAATGAGCGGCGTCTTTACAAGCTCCCGCAATGTGAGGAGTCAAAGTTACATTTTTCAATCGAAGCAAATCACCATCCCGGGGAGGTGGCTCAGGATCAAAAGTATCCAGAGCTGCTCCAGCTAACTTTTTTCCTTTTAGAACTTGATAAAGAGCTTGATAATCCACTAACCCCCCTCGAGCCGTATTGACAAAGTAGGCCCCATCTTTCATCAGAGAAAATTGTCTTTCTCCCATCATTCCTTTCGTCTCGGAGGTAAGACGACAATGCAAAGAGACCACATCGGATTTCCTAAGTAAATCTTCAAAACCGCAAGACACACCGCCAGAGTTTTCTATCTCAATCGACGACACATAAGGGTCATAAACCAGGATTTTCACACCCATACTTTTGAGTCGGGGAATCAGTAGACGGGCCACCGATCCAAACCCCACAATTCCCATCACTTTTCCCTCAAGAATCTCTCCCGCTTTATCGTAACGATAAAAATCATCTCTCCACACTCCCTTAGTCAGTTCACTATGACCCCAGGTAATATTCTTTAACTGAGTCAAAATCAAACCCAGAGTAAACTCCGCCACGGCTAAGGCGTTTCTACCCGGAGTATTTATTACCGGAATACCTCGCTGGGTAGCTGCCGATACATTAACATTCACCGGACCTCCCCGGCAGCACCCGATTATCCTAAGAGCGGAACAAGAGGTAATAACCCGGCTGGTAACCGGGGCAAGATGGACCACCAAAACTTCCGCCTGCTCAGTTACTTTTAGCACCTCTTCTTCTGAACCAACATACTCATCGACTTCCTCTCCTCGTTGGAAAGGGATCCCCGGCCAATTCAAAGAAAGACAATTGAAACTAAGTTGGCGATCTATTTTACTCAGATGCTCCGTCAGATATTTCTTTGATAACTCACTTTTCAAAAATAAATCTCCAATGACAGTTATTTTCAACCCTTCTTCTCCCTCTAAAATTCGATAAGAACCTTATTGAAACGGTCCCGATACCGACTCATCTCCTGAAAAGCCTGATCAATTTCTTCAATGGGATAGTGATGGGTTATAAGCGGTTTCACTTTCAACTTTCCGGTGGCCAGATAGTCAAGAGCTGTTTCCCAACCACTGGAAGGGAAAGGCTTATAGTCGTTACCAAACACTCCTCGTAAATTCAGCTCGTGCCGAATAATATCCGAATAGGCATCTGCAGAGAGAGTCACCTCTTCATTTATTAGACCCAGAAGAGCTATTCGACCCAGTCTTCTGGCTAACTTAATACTTTGATTAACCGTTTTGACCGATCCGGCACTTTCAAAGACCACATCGGCCCCTCGGCCTCCGGTTTCTTTGAGGATTTTCTCCACCGGGTCCACTTGCTTAACGTTAATAAGATTTCTTAGGCCCACCTGGGCAGCTATTTTCAGCTTAGCTTCCACAATGTCGATTACATATACTTGCCTCGCTCCCAGAATATTAAGTTCCTGAGCGATTAAACACCCGATACAACCGCACCCCATTACCACGGCAATGTCTCCGGGAAATACTCCACCTCTCTTAACCGTATGTAAAGCCGTGGCGGCCGGCTCCAACATAGCACCGGTTTGGTAATCCACTGAAGCGGGGAGTTTAAGCAAATTACCAGCCGGAACCCTGATGTACTCAGCAAAACCACCGTCAGTTCGGGTACCCATACGAGTAAAATGCTCACAAAGAGCATACTCTCCTACCCGGCACATAGGGCATTTCCCGCAGGGCAAATCCGGATTCACAGCTACTCTTTCTCCCACCTCCACCGAGTTCACTCCCCGACCTACTTCCACCACTTCTCCTACAAACTCATGTCCCAGAATCTTAAAATTATAACGAGGGACTCCTTTTAAGAAACGAGGGATATCCGACCCACAGATACCCGCTTTTTTCACCGCTACCAGCACTTCTCCCTCTCCTGCCTCCGGCTTAGAAATAAGCTCACAGGTAATTAGCCCGGGTTTATGTAAAATACCGGCCCGCATTTTTTCTTTCATCTTAATCCCCTTGTCTTTCAGTAAATTCAAAAGCAATCGGAACAAATATACATCGTTCATTCGGTCTGTCAATTGGCAAGGGAGGGAGCTATATCAAAGGTTTGAAAGTGCGATATTGACGATTTTCCTCTAACCAAAAATCCTTATTTTATCAGCATTTAGACTACATATTGACGTGACCCTGACGTCTTTTTTCCTAACAGGAGTTTCCCCAAAATTTTCAGAAGCAAGGGACATTCAAAGGCAGGGTAAGCTATAGTGTTGAAGAGACAAATTCCTTATTTTTTGCGACCTAACTTTGACACTGAGAGCATGAAAATCACCCTTCCAGTTATCGAGATCCCCATGAAATACGCATTCCTATGCCGGAATTCGTGACCAAGACATTTTCCCCGCTATTTTTCAAAGAACAGCAAATGTGTTCATAAAATCCTTTTCTGAAAGGCATTACAGCTACTATCCTCGATAAGATACCAGTGTGCCGTCCCAGATTCTGCCCCGAAGTTGCTTTTCAAGTGGCAAACATTGGCCAGCTCGGAAGACATCCATCATAGAGTAAGTTTGGGAAGTTTTTTTCGAATGTATGAAAGACTTTCCTTGACCCAACGATCGGGATTATCGACTACCCCACCAGGCTCACCCACCTCAATAGCCGCAACGGCTACCTCACCATATTTCTCACAATTCTCCTCAATCCCCATTTCAAGTAGCGCATCAATATAGGATTTGAACTCAACTTCTCCGGTGCCAAGAATACTGTTGGTATGTGCAAGACCATTGGTGTCGGTAAGGTGTACGTGAAGAACTCGCTTACTTACTTTCTCGATGGTTTTCGGTGTTTCTCGTGTCATATAAAGGTGCGCAATATCAATGTTCACAAACACATTAGGCATTTCTACGCTTTCAAGCATCCTGGCCATCTTTTCCAGATTGTTTACTATGTAATACACATGAGGGTCTAATTCTAGACTGACGAGAACTCCCTTGTCATAGCACCATCGTCCATATTCTTGAATTACTCGCACAGAATTAATCCAGCATTCCTCTTTTAACCGCAAGTGTTCATAAATTCCTCCTCCCCAACAAACGAGGACCTGTTTTCCCCCGAGTTCAAGTTGAAAGTCAGCGCATCGCTTCATGTATGCAAGAACTCGGTCGCGCGCCGACTTATCTGAAGAGGCCAGATCTCTTGTTCCCAACATAACCAGCTGCGATGATTGCAGACCGTTGTTTTCGAAAGTTTTTACGATTTCCCTGCGGTTTTCTCGGGTTAGGCTTACTGGATTTCCTGATTGATATGCGGCAACATCAATGAACCTGAATCCCAGACGATGTGCGTGGATCAAAGCTTCTCTTATTGGTACTTTTACTACTTCGTACACGAACGTGTTCACTGCTAAATACATAACATATCTCCCCCGCGTAATCAGGTAATAAATCAAAGAAGCTCTCAAACCTTCAAAAGATGTCTCACAGCTATGATTATCCTCTCGTGACGGGGGACCCAATAGTCCTCCAGGGAAGGAGCAAAGGGAATTGGCGTGTCATATCCACAGATTCTTCTGGCCGGAGCATCTAAGTAATCAAAGACCTCTTCGGTCACCCGTGCCGCTACTTCTGCCCCCCAGCCTCCCGTGAGATTATCTTCGTGGATTATCATCAAGCGACCCGTCTTTCTCACAGATGTGAACAACGTTTCATAATCAAAGGGGACGAGGGTTCTTGGATCAATGATTTCCACGCTGATACCAGCCTTTTCCAATTCCACTGCTGCCATTACGGTCTCGTAAACCATTCTGAGAGTCGCCACTATGCTGACGTCCGAACCTTCCCTTACTACCCGAGCTACGCCAAAAGGCACGCTATAATCCTCTTCGGGAACATCTCCACGGGAGTCAATCCCCTCTTTTCGTCCTTTGGCACCGTACAAGAGTTTGTGTTCAAAAAACATTACCGGATTGTCATCTCTGATCGCGGTTTTGAGAAGACCCTTGGCATCATAGGCCGTG
>AQRW01000160.1 GCA_000402295.1 Candidatus Aerophobus profundus SCGC AAA252-L23 | reverse complement strand
TTCTAACGGGAAGTCAAAGGAGGTGAGGCGGGAGATCATCCTGTGGCTCAGATTGTGGGGTTGATCCCTGATAAGACGTCGGAATGGTGGGTTTCTGGTGGAAGGTTGTCTGCACAAAGGGATAGAAGGTGTAAAAATGAGGGACAGTCAGGATTGAAAGGGGGTTAAAGTGAAAAAGAAACGAGTAGTCTGGGGCGTACTGTTGGTTCTGATTTTCAGCATCTGTGCGCTATCTGCACTGAGTGTCGTTGCTCAAGGCAAGGTAACTCTTCGCTATTTGGAGCGCATGAGAGTGGAGGAGTGGGGTCAAGGTTTGTATGACCGCTTGGCTGTTGCGTATGAGGAACTAAATCCGGACGTGAAGATCGAGTACATCAGCATAAGCTATGCCAACCAGCGTCAGCAGACTCTGATGAGGGGTCAGGCAGGGACCATTGATGTAAGTGAACCGGTAGTGTCTTGGATCCCCCAGCTCGCCGAAGCAAATATATTGGAACCTGTCGAGGGGTATTTCACTCAAGAGGAACTGGACAAGTACATTGAAGCCGCCCGGACGGATAGCTACTATAAAGGAGCGCAATACGGAGTTCCCTATATGGTTGGCCCTATAATCCTATACATCAATAAGGATCTCATCCAAAGAGCAGGATATCCTCTGCGTGGACCGGAGGATATACTTGAATTCAAGGAAATGACAGCCAAAATTGCCTCCCTGGGAACTACAGATGCAGGTGAAAAGATTCAGGGTTTTGCTCTTCGGAGTTCCAAGGCTGGCAACTCTGCACTGTGGTTTATGCCCTGGATATGGCAATGGGGTGGTGACCTGGTGGATATTTACGGGAATGCGATTCTCAATTCGGTGGGAGTGACAAGAGCACTGGAGTTTTATCAATGGATGGGGCAAACAGGAGTTACTGAGGCGGGAATGGATCCCTTTAAGTCACGAATAGCATTCGCCGAGGGAATAGCTGGCTTCTGCCATGATGGTCCTTGGCTGAGAGGAATGCTACGTACCATAAGTGACAATCCGGACATCGATAATATGTATATTGTATCGAGAATGCCGAGAGCTTGGTCAGGATCCCCGTGGAGTATTGGCAACTCTACTAACCTGGTAGTGATAAAGAACTCCAAATACAAGAAAGAAGCATTTGAGTTTGCCAAGTGGTTCACCACCAACGAGTCCACCTACAAAGATCTATATGAAATTATGGGGTTCATACCACCACTCAAGAAAATGCTGGTGGAAAGTCCTCTGTTCAAGACTTCTTTCGCCAAGGCTAATATTGAGCAACTTCCTTATACGAGAAGTGTCCCCTGGAAGAACCCAAAGTGGCCCGGAGCTCAGGAAATTCTGGCCACCGCGCTCAGCGATGCGGTCACCGGGGGAGATATATCCAAGATTCAGAGAAAGGCCCAAAGTGCCCTGATAGAGTTACTGGAGGAATAGCATAGAAGCGACGGGCAAAGTGGAAAACCCCCTGCCAAGATAATCTCCGCGGTTATCTTGGCAGGGGGATGATCATCCTCGGGAGCATCATCAAAATAGATGTTGAGCCCAAGGCAAATTTGCTGTAAAAGCTGAATGCAAAAGGTTCTTGATGAAAAAAGGAAGGCTTCTAACCGACAAGCAACTGGCTGTAGCTTTGCTACTTCCTGTTTTCGTTATTCTCGGGTCTGTGGGAGTAATACCACTGCTCAGTGCTCTCGAAATGGCTTTTACCAAAACTAGTATAATGTCAATCTCAAAACATAAATTCATAGGACTGAGGCATTTTGTCAACTTACTTACGGATGAGGACTACTGGCGAATCGTAAGAAATACCTTCATGATTGCCGGTATTGCTGCGGCAGGCCGCTTTGCCATGGCTATGGGACTGGCGTTGATCTTGGCGGGCACTGTAATCAGGAAGGGGAAGAATCTATTCAGAAGTATGTTTATCTTGCCTTGGTTAGTCCCCGGTGTGGTCCTGGCTATTGTTTGGATGTGGATACTGGGTACGCGCGTCGGCGTTATAAACTATCTGCTAAAATCCACCCACATCATTCAAGATAATCTTCCCTGGCTGGCAGATAGATGGTTAGCAAAGCTGTCTGTCATCACCGTATTCATATGGGGTGGAACTCCCTTTATAATGATCGTTTTGATCGCCGGACTACAGGCTATCCCTCGAGACCTAATCGATGCTTCGCGGATAGACGGGGCCGGGTACTGGAGCCGATTCGTATTTGTTATTCTTCCCCTACTACGCTCTCTCATGGGAATAGCTGTTCTCTTATCTCTGATTTATATGTTTCAGAACTTCGTTATTATCTTTACTCTTACTGGCGGGGGACCCGGGATTGCCACTGAAACCTTCAGTCTTTATGTATACAAGACTGCCTTTGATGCGGGAAGAATCGGCAAAGCATGCGCCATTGGTACAACCTGGCTCCTGTTCCTGTCAGTCTTTGCTGTATTCTATTTAAGGTTGTTGTCCACTAGTAAAGAAACATATTAGTCCAAAACGGCCCAACGCACTTACTAACAGGAGGCACTGACTAGTCTCCCCTAACGAAGTGATTTGCTCAGGAACATGAAATGAAAAAGGGAAAAGACCGAACTGATGTAAATATGGATTATCTCCTCAAAGTGGGCATGTTGATATTTTTTATTGCCTATTTGAGCTTTACCCTTTTCCCCTTTTATTGGATGCTAACTACTGCTCTCAAGAGCAAGGCGGAGGCCTATCGTATACCACCTCAGCTCTGGCCTTATCATCCTACCCTGAAGAATTTCCGGGAGTTAGTTCAGGGGAAAATCTTCCCCCTTCGATATCTGTTGAATAGCTTCATCATCGGAGGAGGGGTGATAGGAATCTGTTTATTTACGGGAGTCTTAGCTGGCTATTCCTTATCCAGGTTTCAGCTCCGGGCCAAAAATCATATCCTCGTTTTCATTCTTACCTTCCAGATGTTTCCCTCAGTTCTTATCGTGATCCCAGTCTATATGTACTATTTAAGGCTGGGACTTCTGGATACTCACCTGGGGCTTATTCTGGTAGATAGCACCTTGAGTATTCCCTTTTCTGTATGGTTACTTAAGGGTTTCTTTGATACAATTCCGGTGGAATTGGAGGAAGCTGCGGCCATAGATGGATGTGGAAGAATGAGGACCCTTGGTAAAGTCATTTTACCTCTGATAAGCCCGGGAATAGTAACCGTGGTAGTATATGCTTTCTTAATTTCCTGGCAAGAGTTTGTCTATGGTCTTACCCTTGCCAATACTGAGAAAGTACGTCCTGTCTCTCCCGGGATTAGTGTCAGTTTCCTGGCTATGATGTCCATGAAATGGGAAGAAATGATGACTGCCGTGATAGCACTAATCATTCCGATAGTGCTTTTGTACCTTTTTCTACAGAGATATGTTATTACCGGGCTAACGGCCGGGGCCGTGAAGAAATGAATGTATCTCCCAGTTCCCTCCAAAGAGTAATTCCTTCACCAAGCTGGACTTAAGGAAACGGAGGTAAGCCTGAACTCAAAAGAGTTGGGAGCCTCTGGGTTCCAGAAATTTGTTATTAGACCTCGGTTTTGTGGGGATAAATGGTGACTTAATGTGAGGATTAAAAATGAAGTGTCTCAAGTCTCGTCAGCGTATACTCACCACACTTGAACATCAAGAGCCGGACAGGGTTCCTTTTGACTTGGGAGCGACTGCAGTGACCGGCATCCATGTGATGACGTATTTGAATCTGCTACGCTATTGGAAGATTGAGGAGGATCAGCCAACAATTGTTGACCAGATCCAGCAATTAGCGGGTCCTTCAGAATCACTTCTTCAACGATTATGTATAGATACTCGAGGTGTGTTTGTGCGGGGACCACAAGACAAAATCCAGCGGAGAACAACAAACGGAACCAAGCGTCTAGTTAACGATTTTGGCATTGAATTACAAATGTCCGAAGGAAGTCGATGCTATGATGACGTCAGGGCTCCCTTGGGAGGAGAAATTGATGAGCTAGCTATCAATCGCCATAGGTGGCCCGATCCCAGAGATCCCGGGTTAATCCGGGGGATTCGCCAGCAGGCCCGAGATCTGCAAGACCAGGGATATTTCACTGTGCTGGGCAGCAATATTTGCGGGGGTTTTTTCACCTTTGGAGCTCGAATCCGTGGTTTCTCTGATTTTTTCACTGACCTTGCCGGTTATCCTCAGCGATGTGCCTGGATTATGGACAAACTGATTGATCTCAAGATTCAATTCTACGAGGCACTCTTCAGCGAAACCGATGGTGAAATTGACGCCGTTATTGAGGCCGACGATCTTGGTACTCAGAGAGGACTAATTATCTCAAGATCCACCTATAGACGACATATACGTCCCCGTCAAAAGAGACTCTTTTCTTTCATCAAAGAGCATTTTTCCGGCTATCTGATCTTTCATTCCTGCGGAAGTGTGAAAGAACTGATACCAGACTTTATTGAGATAGGGGTAGACATTCTGAACCCTGTTCAGGTTGGTGCGACAGGTATGGACACAAAAAAGCTGAAGCGAGAATTTGGCCAGGATATTGTTTTTTGGGGAGGAGGAATTGATACGCAACGAGTTTTACCCAAAGGAACACCGGATGAAGTTGAAGAAGAAGTAAAGAGAAGAATAGAGGATTTGGCACCTGGAGGAGGATTTGTTTTTGCTCCCGTACACAATATTCAAGCAGACGTTCCCCCCGCTAACATCGAAGCAATGTGGTTGGCGCTGCAACAGTATGGGAAGTATTGATCAGGAGTTGCATTATGGAATTTTCATCCAGAGAAAGAGTTCTAAGAACACTGCGGCACGAAGAACCAGATAGGATACCTCTTGCTTTCGGAGGGGATTCCTCAACTATTGAGCGAGAACCATACGATGAACTGAAGAAGTTTCTGGGGATATCCAGTCCCACGGTGACATATGTCCGTGATCACGTTGCCCCGGACGAACGTATCCTGCAATGTATCGGATCGGATGTCCGATTCGTAAGACCCAATTCTCAGTCTCTGCGAATTGAGNCGGACAATTCCTATATCGATGAGTGGGGAACGCGTTGGAGAAAACCAACCTCCAGTCTTTACTGGGACATGATTGACTTCCCTCTAAAAGAGGATAACTTGGAGGTAATTGAGAAACACTCCTGGCCCGAGATAAAAGACCCTGCCCGGTTTAAGGGAGCAAAAGAAGAAGCTGTAAGATTGCGTCAGCAAGGTGAGTATGCTGTAGCTGCCGATTTTATATGTTATGGTGTCTTTGAAATGGCCTGGACTCTGCGTGGATTTGAAAACTTCCTCACTGATCTTATGGCAAATCCCCACTTTGCGGATGCCCTCTTGAAGAAGATTGTGGAGATGCAAAAAGGACTTTTTGCACAATGGCTCAAACAAGTGGGTGAGTATGTTGACCTGGTAATGGTCTCGGATGATGTCGGTATTCAAAATGGTCTCATGATATCTCCCCAGGTGTACCGAGAAATGATAAAACCCCATCAGAAAGAGCTTTGGCGTTTCATAAAAGAAAAGACCGCGGCCTACCTTTTTTTGCATTCCTGCGGAAGTGTGTTTCCGCTGATCGAAGATTTTATTGAATTGGGGGTGGATATTCTTAATCCAATCCAGCCACTGGCCAAAGATATGGATACTAAGAGGCTGAAAGAAAGGTTTGGAGACCAGATAAGTTTTTGGGGAGGAATAGATATCCAGGAAGTTCTGCCTGGTGGAGACAAGGAAAAAATAGAACAAGAGGTTAGAACAAGGATCAAGGATCTTGGCCCTGGAGGCGGATACATCCTGGCTCCCGCTCACAATATACAGTTGGGTGTAACACCGGAAAGTCTTCTCTTTATGTTCGACCAGGCTAAAGAGCTCGGGAACTATCCTTTGTGAATCAATCAACCGAGGCCCAGCGATGTTAGATGCTAATTGGTCTCCGCCAGCAAACCGATCCAGAAATAGAGTATTCCTGGCATGCAAATGGGACACCAACTCATAACAGAAATCAGAGCTGGGCGAGGAATTGAGGACACCGACGGAGAATTACTCAGGCTGAATTTTGCATCATGAGTCAAATTTGTTAGAATAAGACTGGTTGGGTGATTTGTAGAAGCCTATATGAATTCCGTATCCCATGTAGGAGAGCGTAATTCTGATGAAAGAAACATGAAAATGACCGAAGCATTGTCTTCTCAACTTAAAAAACTGGGATATAAGGGCCGTATGTTATCTATCCAGCACCTTGATGACCTGAAAGAAGAAATCGGGGACTATCGTAGCCACGGTTCCTTTGATGAGGAATTCTATAAAGAGAGACTCAGTCGGTTTACATTTGGTGTGCCTGATAGCCTGCCCCAGGCCAGATCTCTGATTGTAATTGCCGTTCCGCGGCCTCAGATCCGAGTTGTCTTCAACTGGAAGGGAGAAAAACTGTCCCTGATAATTCCTCCAACATATGTGGATAATGAAGAGATAGATAGACAAGTGGAGAATCTACTTAGGGGAGTCCTAAGTCCAAAGAAATACCGGGTGGCTAAAGCGTTGTTACCAGAGAAACTTCTGGCTGTGCGGAGTGGACTAGGCTCCTACGGAAGAAATAACATTTGTTACGTCAATGGAATGGGAAGTTTTCATCAGCTGGTGGTCTTCTACGCTGAACTTCCTTGTGAAGAAGATAACTGGCAAGAATCACAGTTGATGGAAAGTTGTGAGGGTTGTTCGGCTTGTCTTGACAACTGTCCTACCGGTGCCATCACGCCTGAACGTTTTCTTCTCCGGGCCGAACGCTGTATCACCTTTCATAATGAGAGAAGGGAAGATTTTCCGACTTGGATAGACCCTAGTTGGCACAAATGTATAGTGGGGTGTCTTAACTGTCAAACGATCTGTCCTGAGAACAAAAATATTCTGGAATGGATTGAAGAAAAGGGAGAATTTTCTCAGGAAGAAACCGCTCTTCTTTTGGAAGGGAAAATGCTAGATCGGCTTTCCTCGACCCTTATCATCAAACTGAAGCAGCTTGATTTAATGGAATACCTTGATGTTCTCCCCCGTAACTTGAGCGTTCTCTTGGACAAGGAATAATATTCTTGGTATTAATGAGAAGCAAGTTCAATCAAGGCAAGTCCTTCCTTCAAAAGACTCAAAAAAAGGAAAGTTTAAGGCCAAATCTTCATTTTATTTACATTTAACCACTTTGATTTATCTCTCGGCAAGCCTACTTCTGTTCTATTTAAGAATAAAATATTATCCATATCCTTCTTGTGGCTATTTTTCTTTGACAAGCCGGACAGATGTAGGATAATAAAGACAAAAATGAGAAACAATAGAATCAAAATAACCATTTTGTGGGAATTGGCTTCGGACACTATGTCATAAGTTATTCATGGAGTAGGTTATATGAAATTCCGAACTCCACCTAAGAGTTTTCAATATGGATAAATCGCAAATCCAAGAAAGGATGCGAGATGGGTAATTAAAGATGGAATGAAAAAGTTGAGCAATAATGAACAGAAAAAGATTTTGGGGCTATACTAAGAGAAATAACTATGAAAAAGGAAATAAAAATCTATGCACCAGGATCAGAAGAATACCCTAAAAGCGGCGTAATTATAGGTAATCTTTTTATGATTTTATGGATTGCCTTAGGAACAGTTGCTTGTTGGTTCTTCTATCCGCTGGTTGCCTGGATTTATCTTGTTTTTGCCATATCGATGGTCTTTGTTGTCCTGCGGAAATTGGTTTGCCCAAATTGTTATTATTATGATAAATGGTGTAATATCGGCTGGGGAAAACTATGTGCGTTGTTTTTCAAAAAAGGAGATATTGAGAAATTTAGCACGAGTCCAGGTATAAGGATTGCGCCACTTGTCTATGGCTCATTTACTCTAATTCCTCTCATTCTCCTGGTAATCTCAATGTTTAAAGGGTTTTCGCTACTTAAGTTATCCGTTATTGCTCTACTTGTTTTAATTGGTTTCTATAGTGGCACCATAAGTAGAAAAAAGACTTGTGCAAAATGCAAGATGAGATTAATCTGTCCAGGGAGTGCGGTAAAATGAGCAAAGAAGATAAAAACTTAATCGCCTATTGTGGTCTTTATTGTGGAGATTGTCCTATTCACCGAGGGAAGATTGCTGATTTGGCCAGAGATCTCAGAAAAATATCATCATCAGGAATGAATGACGTGTTTAACATATTATACGAGGAGAAAATGGAATGAGAGACAATCGCAGAATATCAAATAGAGTTAGGCAAATAGAAAAATCTGCCATTCACGAAATGACCAGATTATCGAAAGAAGTACCGGACGTAGCGTTTTTGTCTTGGGCAAAACCAACGTCGGGTACACCGGAACATATCAAGGAAGCTGCCATTTCGGCAATAAAGAATGGACTTGTAGGTGGATATTCCCAGAATGCTGGTTTGTTAGAACTGCGGGAAGAAATCGTCAAAAAACTCAAGAAGGATAATAATGTAGAGGCTAAGGTTACCCAAATATTGGTTACTGTAGGTGCTGTTGAAGGACTATCTGCTGCTGTAATGGCTTTAATTGATCCCGGTGATGAAGTTATTTTACCCTCGCCAACCTATTCTACTCATATTCGTCAGGTTATCATTGCCTCCGGAAAACCAGTTCTTGTTCCTACAATGGAAGAAGAAGGGTTCATTTGGGATATTGATGGCATCAAGAAGGCAATTACTTCAAGAACTAAAGCTATTATGTATTGTTCCCCATGTAATCCAACTGGCACTGTCTTTTCCGAGGAACAACTTCGTCAATTAGCGGAAATTGCTCTAAATAATAACTTAATGGTTATTACGGATGAAGCTTACGAATATTTTACCTATGATGGTCATAAGCATTTTAGCATAGCTTCCATTGCCGAAATGAGAAAAAATGTAGTTAGCTGCTATACATTTACCAAAACATACGCTATGACTGGCTGGCGGATTGGTTATTTACATGCCGATGAAGAATTAATCCCACAAATTACTAAAGCACATATCCCTTTGGCAATTTGTGCCCCAGTAGTTTCTCAATATGCGGCGCTTGCGGCATTGAAAGGCTCCCAGGATTGTGTTGCGAAATTCAGGGAACACTATCTCTCTACCCGCAATTTAATGTGCCGGCGTCTTGATAATCTCGAATCAGTTTTTGAATACCAAAAACCAAGAGGTTTTTATCTTATGTTTCCAAAAATGTTGGGTCAAGAGGGGAAGGATTCAACAGCTTTTTGTAAAACACTTCTAAAAGAAGCAAAGGTATCAACAACACCTGGAATAGCTTTTGGACCAACCGGCGAAGGGCATTTAAGGTTATCATTCTGTGTCTCTGAAGATGAGATAAATAAAGCTTTTGATAGAATGGATGCCTACTTTAAGTAATTCTTAGTATTAGGGGTGAAGGGACATGGAGAAGGGTAATTGGTTGAAATTAAGAGAGAAAGTAAAGGGTGAGAATGAAATACCCATATTCATAAAATGGCTGGTTTATGCCGCCTTTCAAATTAAGACGGAAGAGAAAACCATTTATCTTGATCCAAGATATAGGTAAGATTAGAAACCCATTAGATAGCTTACAAGTGAAAGGGGGATAATTAAAGATGGAGAAGTTCGTCTATCACACGGGCAAGCGGTTTTGCTTTGCTTCACCCAAATTCGCTTACCCGCCGACCGATATACGAAATTCGGAACCCCCGTCTGTAAGAGGAGTTCATATAAATGTCTAAAGGATTGGGCAAAGAACGGAGAAGAAAAAGAATATCGTTTACTGTAAAGGTGCATAATGGCACAAATTAAACTTAAAACAAAAATCGATGCGGATTTCATTATGGAGATGATGTCTGTATTTGAAAAATTTGAGCATCAAGGTAAAAAATATCTTCCCTATTTGAATACAGAGCAAAAAGGTGATGAAGCGGTAGTCTATGAAAAAATAATCATTCCTCTACTTACTGATGTATTAAATTATGATAAGTATAAAGACTTTAATCCTCAAGCAACACTTTCTACGGGTAGAGTAGATAATTGGATTAGGAATCGTGAAGGTAGTCCTCTTATAACACTTGAAGCCTTGAGAAGTAATGCCTCACAAGCAGAATTTATTGAGCATCGTCGACGCCTCTTATCAGGATATTTTGATGAACTCGGTGCTAAATACGCTGTTCTAACTAATGGCGTTGTTTTTGAGGTATGGAATAGAATAGCAGAAAAAAGCAAGGGGCTTTTTATTACGATTAATTTTAGAGAAATTTATATAAAATTCATTGGAAAAGGAATCGAACTCTTCGTTAACGAAGATTGGAGAAAATTCTCTAATTTGATGACCTTAAAAAAGGCAAGCCAACATCTTGATGTAGAACATATTTATCCTGAACCTCAGCTTGATATTTCTGAAGAATTACATTTTAATAATTTCCTCTCTGCTCTTCAGGAAAGAATGGAAGAGGTTAAGGGAGATGTGCTTGCTAAGTCTGAATATCTTAAAGGAGAATACCAAGAGTGCTCAGAACTCATTAAACAATATAAGGAACGAACATTTTTAAAAATCCGTAAACGCTATGAAAGGGCACATAAATTTATTCAATCATTCAAAACCTGGCAAAAAACATCCCCTACTAATACTTCACCGGAGGCTTTCTGCTTAGAGACAATGTATGTTTTCTTTAACCGTATCCTTCTTATCCGTATATGTGAGGATAAAGGCATTATTCAGCGAAAGATATCTAATGGAGGGATAAAAAAATACATAGAATATAGAGGGTATATTAAATTTAGCCAGGTAGATTATAAAGCCCTTCTTAAAGAAGCATATCAAATAATGAACCAATTTTATCCGCATCTCTTTCAAACCGGTATCTTTGATTGGTATGAAATTGATAATGATATACTTTTGCGAGTGTTATTTACATTTAATCCCTATAATTTTAGCAAAGTAGACCGCGATGTATTAGGAAAACTTTATGAGAAGTATCTTGATCGAGAGGAAAGGAAACGATTAGGAGAATTCTACACTCCAGAAAATGTAATAGATTACATCTTGGATGCAGTAGGCTACACTCCAGAGTCAGAGATTGAAGGGAAAAAGTTGCTTGACCCAGCCTGCGGTTCTGGAGGTTTTTTGGTAAGAGCAACTAATATTTTTGTAGAGAAACTTAAAAACCATGGTTTTAATGCAGAGACCATCTTAAGAAAATTGCAGGAAAGTATCTATGGTTTTGATATTAATCCATTTGCCTGTCATCTTGCAGAAACAAGTCTATTCTTTCAAGTCATAAACCTTATTCATAAAGCTAAGGAAAATAATCCGAACTTTGTGATGGACAGATTTAATATTTATCAAACGGACTCCTTAAGAATTCCTCGAGAAAAAGGGGAGTTAGAGTTATTTTCTGGAGAAATGACTGAGTATTTAATTGATGCTGAGGTTGTAAAAAGGATAAAACTCAGACAAGGCGAATTTAAAGATGGATTTGACTTTGTGGTAGGAAATCCACCATATTTAAAAGCAAATGCCCCACAAAAAGAAATTCTAAGAATGCGCAGAGAAATAGAAAAGCAAAAATATTTCAATACTTTATTTGAAAAATGGGATTTCTATATTCCTTTCATTGAGTTGGGTTTCAATCTAACAAAATGTGGTGGACGATTTTCCTTTATAGTTTCAGATGCATATAGATTAACCGACTACGGAATGAAATCACGAAAAATGCTCTTAACACAGTCGAGAATTACTCAATTAGATTTTTTCAAGGGCCTAAAACTATTTGATGATCCACAAGTAGAAAATGTTATTTTTGCAGTTGAGAAGAAATCTCCTACTGAGGATTATCAAGTAAAGAGAATAAAACACTTAAATAAAAGTAATTTGTACGATTTTGAGACCTTAAAACCATTAAGCCAACTACAAGCTGGAGAATCTGTATTTTACATAGAAGCAAGAAAACCTTTAGTATCAAAAGTAAAGATAGTGCCTCTCGAAGATATTTGTTATATTAGCAAAGGAATGGTGTTAAATAGTGATGAAAAAAAATATAAAGGAGAATTCAAAAAACATGATTTGATATCCCAAATTCAAGATGAGATTCATTGCAAATCTTTTATAGAGGGAAAAGATATTGGTAGGTATGAAATAAAAAGGATTAGATTTTTGGAATGGGGGACAAACCGGGTTCCTGCAAAAGTAAGTAGAGCGACTTTCCCAGAATTGCATGAGAATGAAAAGGTTGTGGTAGGAGAAACTTCAGGGGTGGCTTATGACGATGGGAATTTATACTGCGACCAAAGTGTAAGGATTTTTATACCTTACTACAAATTAGAAGGTGTCAGGAATAAATCACTTGATAGAGAAAATGTACAGAAGAAAATTAAAGAATGTAAAGAAACTTCAAAGCAATTTTTTCTTAAATATATTTTGGCTTTACTTAACTCAAAAATTCTTTGGGAATATTTCTTATCAAATATCTCAAGGAGAGGAAATAGAATAATTTGTCCTGATGATTGGCGGAACTTTCCTATTACAGTTATTCCACCGGAAACTCAACAAGAATTTATATATTTAGTTGATGAGTTTCTTGAAATTAAGAAGGCGAATTCTCAATATGAGGCAAAAGTTAGTAACACTCAAGAATTACTTAAAAATTTTGATTTTATTCTTGGCGATTTAGCTGATATTCCTGGAATTAGAGTTGAACTAAGGGATAGAATCGGCAAACCAAGAATTAAAAGAGAGGGGCTTAAGGTTTATTTAGACCATAAATCGTACATTGACTGCAAAGATGAAAACCAAGCAAATTATATAGAGCTTTATCTTGAATCTTTAGGTGATACTCTTCGGGGAAAGACAAATTCTGAGGTTGTTGACCTTATCCGAATTCCTAAATCTCCTGCTCAGCTCCAGAATATCTTACAAAAACGCCAAGAATTACTCAACCAAATGGAAGAGCTAAAACATCGTCAAGCTGAGATTGATAAGGAAATTGACGAAAGGGTGTATAAGTTGTACGGATTAACAGAAGAAGAGATAAAAATTGTAAACCGAAGTGATTAAGAATTAGCACTTATGTCCGATTATCTCTCTTTGGGAAGTGGTAGTGTCAAAAGTTTATGAAAGAATATGAAAGATCATCAAACACTGAATTACCGTAAGTTGCCTTTCTGTCACGACTTGGGTTATTTAAGGAGCCCCGTCCAGACAGGCAAAAAGGGGAGAGGGAAAAGGGGAAAACTATGAAGATTCTGCCACCCCTTAATATGAAAGGACTTTCCGTTTGACATAAAGCGAAAATAGGCAAGAAAAGTGTTGTACTTTTGACACTACTAAAAAATGGTTGCGCAAAAGAGTTATGGTAGTCGCAAGTTTTAACCTGCGCCAATAAACGCAGGCTAAAGCCTGCGGCTACCGGATCATAATAGAGAGGTCGAAGCCTACGGCTACCAATTTTTTTTGTGCAAAAGTTGGATAACAAGAAGTACTACGCGGGGTTAGGAAAGCTATCTAAATTATTCTTCAAAAGAGGTGATAACGATGATTTCAATAGTTCTAAGAACTTAATGCCGGCAGCCATTTTTTGTTTGGTAGTTTTATTTCTGTCTTTTTCTTTACCTATTTTGGCCAAGACTTCTCCCCTGGTCAAGGTGAAAATACTGGAAGGACAAAAAGCAGCGGTTGTCGGGGCCACCGGACCTTATCTTTTAAAGGGAGAGGAAGGACAGTCTCTTCAAGTCAAATCGCCATTTTCTCTGAAGAAGATTAAGGTCGGGGAGAAAGGAATTACCGTAGGGGGGAGGGTCTGGGGAAGGAGTCTGGTGATTGAGCCGGACAAGAATTCCCTAACTATGGTAAATGGAAGAAGGTACCGAGGTACTATTACTATCCAGGAAGATAACCATTCTCTGACGGTAATTAATGAACTTCCCCTGGAGGAGTATCTTTACGGAGTGTTAAAGTGGGAAATCTCTCCCACCTGGCCCCTGAACGCTATAACTGCCCAGGCTATTGTTGCCAGGACCTTTGCTTTCAGTCGTTCCAACTCAGGGCAGGAAAACAAATCTGGTTATTATCTTGCTGCCGATGTAACAGATCAGGTTTACGGAGGGGTTGAGTCTGAGGATGCTCTGGTAAGAATAGCTGTTGATTTAACCCGGGGGGAAATCATTACTTACCGGAACCAACCTATCGTAGCTTGTTACCACTGCTGTTGTGGAGGTTACACTGCTTCCAGCCGCCAGGTTTGGGGAAAAGATTTTCCCTATCTAAGAGGGAGTCCCGATCCCTTTTGCGCTGATTCTCCCTATTACTACTGGACTATTCTGATAAGTGAGGAGGAGTTGAGGGCTCTTTTAGAAAAAACTTATCCTCTCCTGGGAAGGATTCTTGAGGTTAGAGCGGTGAGTTGGGATAACAGTGGCCGGGTGGAAGAGGTGGTCCTTCGGCATCAGAGAGGACGACTGTGGATTAAAGGGACCCAGTTTCGCCAGATTTTGGGATTCAATCGTCTAAAAAGTACCCGGTTCCAGGTAAAAAAAACCGGTGATCAATTTGAATTTCGGGGACGAGGCTGGGGACATGGTGTGGGAATGTGCCAGTGGGGGGCGAAGGAAATGGCTGAAAGGGGCTCTACCACTGAGGAGATTCTTATCTTTTACTACCCGGGTACCCGAATAAAGAAGATTTATTGAAGTATCTTGTAAAAGGGTAATACGAGGGGGAACGGGAAACATGGAGATAATTAATTGGCTAACGAGAAAAGAATAGTTTTCTCGTTTTGATTCGTTTTAGCCAAAAAACCCAGTTTCTTGAAGCTGGCTTTTCATTATCTGGAGTCCCTCTCTTAATCCCACCAACTTTTTCCCCAGAGCTTCTTTTAGCTTGGTAGTATCCAGGCAAGTGTTTGCGGGAATGGTCTGGGAGAAATAAGGAAGCTTCTTCAAATCCACTCCCCAGGTTACCACTAGATCATCCACAGTTCCTGACTTTACCAGGTCAGGGTTGAGACCAAATTTCTTGGCCATTTGTACAACAAACTGGTAGCGATTTACACAAGTAGTTCCACAAACATGAAACAAACCTTGCATATCTTGCTCACACATGTCAAATATCTTTTCTGCCAAATCACTGGCCAGCGTGGGGGTTTGATATATTTGTCTGGGCATTTTTATGCTCTTTCCTCTGATTAATTGATGCAAAATCTGAAAAGCCCAGCCACTTCGGCCAAACAAAGAATCATGATTTTCGAGGAGAGTTTTAATAGAGATAGCGTAGTTCAACCCGTAGACGTTGGCGATTCGTGCTATTATCCAATTTCCATCCTTGGGGAGTACGCTTTCCCCGTCCAATTTACTCTGTCCGTAACTGTTAATAGGAACAGACTTGTCTTTCTCAGTGTATTTACCTACTTTTTTGCCGTCAAACACCCAGTCTGTAGATATGTACACTAGTTTTGCCCCAATCTTTTCACAGGTTTCTGCTATATTCTTTGTTGCTTGAGCATTAATCTGCTGGGCTCTGTCTATATTAGTCTCACAACCTGCTAAATCAGTATAAGCCGCACTATGAATCACGAAATCTGGCCTATATTTAGTTAGTATTCTCTCATACACTTCTTCGTTGGTGAGAGATGCTTTCTCCATCTGACAAACATCCAGAAAACAGGGAAAAGAGAAATAGGTTGATGTGATATCATATTTCTCTTTTCCCCAATAAACTAAATTACTTCCTACCAATCCACTGCCACCGGTAACAAACACTTTCTTCTTGGTTTTGCTTGGCATCTACCTCTTTCCTTAGAGATCAATGAATCACCCGAACTATGGTGCAGGGAAACCACCAGTGATATTTATGGATTCACCGGTTATATAATTTGCCTCATCACTAGCCAGAAATAGCACTAAGTTAGCTATGTCTTGTGGTGTTCCCAATCTTCCCAAGGGGATCTTGGACAGGAACTCTTCCTCGATTTGGGAAACGGAAATTTCCCTCTCCTTAGACATTTTTCTCCAGCCCTCCTTGAGCATCTTGGTACCGATCAGACCGGGACAAACGGCGTTAACATTTATTCCATAAGGAGCGAGTTCCTTGGACAGGGTCTTAGTGAAGGTAATCACGGCTGATTTAGAGGCTCCATATGCTGCTTCTCCACGAAGGCCGGTTTTGCCCCCCATAGAAGAAATGTTTATGATTTTTCCGGAGCCTTGTTTGATCATCTCTCTGGCCACAGCCTGGGAACCGAGAAAGACTCCTTTGAGGTTAACGTCCATTGTTTTCTGCCAGTCCTTTTCTGAAATATCTATGACCGGACTGCTCAAAAATACTCCTGCATTATTGACTAAGACATCTATACGATTGAACTTATCTTTGACTACGGTTACCATACGGTGAACTTCTTCTTTCTTGGTCACATTAGCTTTTATTACCAGACAATTCTGATTCAGAGACTCAATTTCTTTGGCAACTCGATGAGCGCTCTCGATGTCTATCTCGGCAATCACTACCCTTGCTCCTTCCCGAGCAAAGGCAATACTCATAGCTTTTCCCAGCCCTTTGCCGCCTCCGGTAACTACCACAACTTTACTCTCAAATCTCACTTTTAGTCGCTCCGTATTTAACTTTTTACTTGCCATCATTCTTTCTTGGCCGATTTGCAGATTGAATTTTGGTTCGTCACTGGGCTGTCCATCCTCCGTCTACTAACAAAACATGTCCGGTGACATAATCAGAGGCAGGGGAGGAAAGGTAAACAACAGCGGCCGCCATGTCCACCGGTTCACCCAGACGGTAGAGGGGAGTTCTGTCCAGAATGCTCTTGAGTTTTTCTTTGTTTTTAAGAACATGGGTAGCCATTTCAGTTTTGGTAAAAGAAGGGCTCACTGCGTTCACATTGATACCATACTTTCCCCATTCCAGGGCCAGCACCTTGGTAAGCAGTTCAACTCCTCCTTTACTGGCGCAATAGACGGCATGTTTCGGTAGCCCTACCTGGCCCAGAATAGAGGAGATATTTATGATCTTGCCTTGCTTTCGAGTTATCATATGAGAGGCAACTTTCTGAGTGCAGAAGAATAGACCCTTAAGGTTAACGCTCATAGTGGCGTCCCAGGTTTTTTCCGTCACATCCAAAGCCATTTCCTGAAAGACTATCCCGGCGTTATTTACCAAGATGTCTATTTGTCCAAAGGTACCGAGCACTTGTTCAACCATTACTTCAATGTTCCTCAGGTTGGTAATATCTGCTTGCATGGAGAGTACTTGAGAACCTAATTGGCTGATTTCTTTCTCAGTCTCTTTCAGTTTGGCAGTGTCTCTACCCAGAATGGCTACCCGGGCACCGGATCGCGCCAGGGCTAAAGCACAGGCCCGCCCGATTCCCCTATTGCCTCCGGTAACAATGGCTACCTTACCGTCTACTCGGAAATTCTTGAATTCGTTACTCATATTCTCTCTTATAGACTGGACTATCCAGATAGATAGCCTGGCGCTTACGCAGCAGAGTGGTTATTCTATTCCCAGGCCAATTGTTGCTTCTATTCCAACAATAGAATAGTATCTTACATCAGTCCCTTCTCTTTATAATAGTTTTTTGCCTTTTCCAGTATTCTTTCTATCTTTTTATTCTCATTTTCAGGCAAAGGAGTGGGCTGGTGAGTGGCCAGTATTTCCTCCACTCTTTTTCTGGCATAATCAAGGGCTGTTTTCTTACCTTTTTTCACCCACTCAGAGTAATTCGATCTATCGGCAACCCGGGGCAAAAATTGCTCTTTTTTCCACCATTTCTGGGTGTGTTTTTTGCCCAAGTAGAATCCGGGAATGGGACCAACTTCCTCTATTAGCGCCACGGCCATAGTATCTTCATCTACTTTAATGCCCTCCGCAAGACGGCCTATCATACCCGCTATATCATCATCCAGCACAGCCTGGACAGGATGGAAAGTAAGCTCTCCGTGAATACCGCCATGTAACTGCACAACGTTAATTCCGGATAAAGTACCGAGAAGAACACTCATCGTCTTCTCGTAACCACATTGGAAGTCTATTTGCTTTGAGCTACTTTCGACGGCCACGCCATAGGTGGGAACCGCATAGTTGCGCCAAATTTGGCTGAAGGCCACATTGTGCAGAGAAGTTTCTATGGCACCGTGAGCGGGATTTCCCGTTCTCATGTTCATAATCCTGGCGGTACCTGCAACCAGTACTCTACTGCCCGGTCTTATAAGCTGAGCCAGTACTACACCTGGTATTACCTCGGCATTGTAAGTTATTATCGATCCAGCAATGGTAGCTGGTCCGGTACCTCCAATAACTGTTCCGCTGCCCACCATGAGAGGAAATCCGGCTTCAACAAATCTGAACACGGATTCAATTGCATCCCCGTAATAGGTCAAAGGTGATGAAGCCAGAGACATGCCCATCATCTCTATCCCCACCGCCTTGGCCATTTCTATGCTAAATACCTCGCAGTCTTGCTGATATCCGGTAAATAAGATCTTGGTGGAATTCCTAATTCTACTGGCGACTCCTTCCAGCATACACATAACCGGGGGAATTCCCTGCAAGTTATAGTAGGGTGAGTAAACGGTAAGCAGGTGAAGGTTATCCAAGGCATCCAGGACTCTTACCGTGTCGTCATACTCCTTTAAGGTGGGGGGTCGGGACTCCCAGCTATCTAAATCCACGATCTCCATTCCAGGCATTGGGCAAAAGTAGGTAACATTGCCGCCCAAGGTCAGGTCATTTTCTGAATCTCTGGCTTTGAGATGGAAAACACTGGGGCACTTACGCAGACACTCTTCCGTCAGGGCTGCAGGAATCCTCACCCGCATTTTCTGGTCATCAACCTGGCAACCAGCATTATCAAACACTTTTAGAGCTTTAGCGTTTTCGATTCTCACTCCGGTGACTTCCAGGACCTCCAGGGTAGCCCGATTAATGGCTTCAACCTGTTCATCAGTCAATATCTCGAGTGGTTTTATGTTCCGTACAACACCCTTCCTCGACAATTTGGCTACCTCCTTCGCACTGAGCTTTCCGTGCAAAAGTACTCGGTCAAAAAACAAAACAAAAAAGATAAGCCGGATTTTTGTTCGTAGTTCACGGTATGTTCAGGAGCTTCTTTACCAGGGAAGGTGCCTCTGGCGCTGTTGCTCCATATCCGTCTGCGCCAATATTTTTGGCAAATTCTTCGGTAATAGCACCTCCACCCACTATCACTTTCACGGCATCTCTAAGTTGGTCTTTCTCTAAAGCTTCAATAACTTTTCTCTGCATGGGCGCGGTCGTGGTCATCAGGGATGACATAGCCAAGGCATTAGGTTGGTACTTTCTCACGGCTTCCATAAACTTCTCGTTGGTAACGTTGACTCCAAGATCAATCACCTCAAAACCTTGAGTTATGAGAAATGTTGAGAGTAGGTTTTTTCCTATGTTGTGGATGTCCCCATAAACGGTTCCTATAATGATCTTACCCAAAGTCTTAGGTTTTTCTGTTTCCCTGATTTTTCCCTGGATAACAGACATAGCATTTCTCATAGCCTCCGCGGCTCCCATCAATTCAGGAAGAAACAACTCTTCTCGGCCAAAAGCATCACCAATCCCTCTCATAACTTCTGTTACTACATCGAGGGCACTGATAAGATCTATTTCTTCCTCTACTGCTTTTCGGGCCCACTTCCTACCTTCGTCAGCGTCATATTGCAGGAGCGCTCTCTTCAAGTTTTCCAGAACATCAGCCTCTCTCATATCTATCTCCGTACGTTCTTTCCTTCAAGTACAACTTAGGAATCTATATGCTGTAGCTAAGTTCTGCCAGTTGGCAGAAGTCTTTCTTATTTCCAGTAATCATTCACTTTCTTTTTTATGAAAGAGACTGAACGCTTAAATCCTTCCTCACCGTAAGGATTCCCATCTTCTATGGATACCCAGCCATTGAAGCCAATTCCTTTGAGTACCTTGAAAATGGCGTCAAAGTTTACTGCTCCCTCTCCTATAATGGAGTGCTGATAACTACCTTGAACCCGGTCACTGGCGTGCATAGTTACCACCTTCTTCTTTACTTCATTGAGAATAGTGAGCGGATCTTCCTTGATCATAAGCTGGTTGGAGGCATCAAAGTTAACCATAACGGGAGTATTCTTCAAGCGTCGAAATACCTCAAGAAATACTTCGGCTTTTTGAGCAAAATCTGGCCAGAGCCAGCCACTACTTCGATCTCGATAATGGTTTTCTACGGCTACTATTACGCCCTTGGACTCTCCGAATTCTCCCAGAGTGGTCAAATTATCAATTACCCAGGGCATGGCATCATCTGTTCTCACCATGGGGTGCCAAGTCCCCGTGGTTACCCGAACACCAAAGGCTCCCAAGTCATGAGCTGCTTGGATATTAGACTTCATTTCTTCCAGATGTTTTTCTCGAGTGGCCGCATCAGGATGAGCAAAATCCGGGGAGCAGGTGATAAGGGAAATTCTTATCTGTATCTCCTCCAGTACCCTGACGATCATCTTTAGATATGCCTTATCTCTTGACTCAAGCAGGGTATGATGTACTTCAACTCCGTCCAGACCATATTTAGGTGCACTTCTAACCCATTCTTCCCACGGCAAACTTCCTTTCTGCATCTCGTCCAGCAATCTTACAGGCATCCAACTTATATGAGGCTTTTCCATGGCTATTTCCTCCTTATGTTTTTTTCAAAATTGCGCTTCAACACCACATGATCAGAATTCACTAACGGATAGCACCAAAAGTCATCCCCTTAACTAAATGTTTTTGGACAAAGAATAACATGACCAATAAAGGAGCTATAACAAAAATACAAGAGGCAAACATCGGACCCCAGAGAATCTCAAACTGCCGAAGAAAGGTTGCCGTGGCCACAGGGACAGTCTGAACACGGTCTCTGGTGAGAATCAAACTCATTAAGTACTCATTCCAACAAAAGATAAAGCTAAAGACTCCTGATACTATCATTCCTGACTTGGATAAGGGTACGGCCACTCTCCAGAAAGTACCCCACCGGGAACATCCATCTAACATGGCACTCTCGTCAACCTCCTCCGGGACTTCGTCAAAGAAACCTCGCATCAGCCAGGTAACAAAAGGCAGAGTAAAGGTGAGATAGGCAATCACCATTCCTTGATAGGAATCAACAAAGTTTACGTACTTATAAAGTAAGAAAAGAGGTATGACCACGGCTATGGGAGGAAGCATACGGAAAGAGAGTATCATAAAAGCAATATTGTCTCTTCCCCGGAATCTAAAACGAGAAAACCCGTAAGCTGCTAACATGCCAAGGAAAAGGGCTATTCCAGTGGTAGAGGAAGCAATGATTAGGCTATTTAGAAAATTCCAGTGAAATTTCTCTACCGAGAATATTTGTTGGTAATTCTCCAGGGTAGGGATAAACACGAGGATAGGAGACTTGGACATTATCTGGGCTCTGGTTTTGAGAGAACTAAGAAATATCCAAACGAGAGGGAACATGAAAAACAGAGAAACTACGACTAGAGCAAAGAAAATCAGAATCACTTTGAGATTTATTCTATGTTTGGTACCCATTTTCACCTCTTTTTAATGGAAATCTTTCACACTATCTTGCTTCTTTGAGGACACGAGCCAATCCTATACTAATAGCCGTTACAATAATGAGAATCATAAAAGATACCGCACTTCCTTGTCCCACGTCGTAGAACTTAAATACCATTCGGTAGGCAAAAAGGCTGAGTACTTCAGAATAAGCCCCAGGCCCTCCCCGAGTCATAATCCAGATCTTATCAAATATCTTGAGCAGATCCATAATTCTTATCAAGAAGACCACTAATATGACCGGTTTTAGCATGGGTAAGGTTATATGTATGATTCTCTGAACTCCAGAAGCACCGTCTATCATAGCTGCTTCTTGAGGTTCCGCGGGAATTGACTGAAGCCCAGCTAGTAATACCAAGATCATAAAAGGGGTCCACTGCCAAGTGTCGGCGATCATTATGGAGAGAAGGACAAAACGTGGGGAACCGAGCCAATCAGGAGGCGACATACCCAAGAGGGAAACCAGATGGTGGATTATACCTATTTGAGGAGCATACATGTATCTCCACATTAACCCCACTACAATAGGAGCTACCAGCATAGGGGGGATAACGAGAGTCCGAAAAACTTGAGTACCTCTGATGTCGGTATTTAGCAGCAAGGCAACCCCAAAACCAAACAGAAACTGGATTAGGGAGATGCTCATCATTATGGCAGTGTTTCTTAAGGCAAAAGGGAAAACGTCATTGGTTAAAGCAGTTAGGTAATTAGAAAAACCGATAAAACCAGTTAACTGAGGCATCAGTAAGTTGAATCTGATAAAGCTGACTCTTAGCGCATATATCAGGGGAAATATGGAGACTATGAGTAAGACTGTAAGGGTAGGAAGAATAAAAAGAAGTGGCACGACCTTCTTCCAAGCAGTTGCGCCGGTTGGTACTTTGACCATTTTATTTCTCTCCTAATCATCGAGACACTCAGATGGGTAGCCAGCACCTCCCTACAGAGGTGCTGGCTTGTTTCCCCCTGTTGGTTTAGTATCTACCAAAGCGGACAAACATTTTGCGCAAGTCTCGGTCCAGATCTTCTAGAGCTTTCAGTAGAGGTTTGGCTTCTGCCAAGGCCAAGGAAAGGTGGTCAGAGATGATCTCGTCCATCTGCGGAAGTTCAGGAATAGGCGGGCGAATACCTGCTGTGGCGATGCCAGCCGCTATCACCGGTAGATCCTTGCTATAGCTACCGTATTTCGTCAATGAACTCAATCTTGTGGGCTGTCCCCCGGCTGCGGTATATACCTCAGCGTTCTTTTTGGACTGAAGATACTCTATCCAAAGCCAAGCTGCTTTTGTCTGCTCCTCTGTAGCCGTGGTGAATATCGCATAGCCGTAACCACCCATACATCCTCTTGCCCCACCAGGAAAGCCTTTGGGAGTCAAAGCTGCGCCAATGACATTAGCATAGGGGTTTGCCTTTTTGTCCAACATTCCTTCTCCCCAAGAGGCCGGAGCAAAAACGGCAGTTCCAGCTTGAGTTGTGGCGGCTACGTCATCGGTCCTGAAGTTTAGTGACCCCAGAGGAGCATACTTGAGTGCCTCTGCCAGTATTCGCGCCGCTTTTTTACCCACCTCAGTGTTGACTGTGGGATTAAATTGTTTGTCAAATAGTTTGCCATTGTAGGCCCAGAACACCGTTTCAAATAGAGCAGCTACCAGTGTACCTCGCTCGAAAGAACCTACAAATCCGTATTGGTCAATTTCGCCATCGCCGTTGGTATCCTGAGTTAGTTTCTGGGCAATTTCCAAGACCTCATCCCAGGTCACGTCAGTGGGAGCAGAGATGCCGTTTTTGTCAAATACATCCTCTCTCCAATACATCTCATTTAGGTTGCTGTCGTGAGGATAGGCGTAATACTTTTCGTTGACAATGTACATACCCCGAACTCGGGGAGGAATATCTTCCAGATCCAAAGTTCCATCGGTGAATTCAAAGTCCGGACTAATTGATTCTTCAGGCTGAAAAATGAATCGATCTAATGGCTGAAGATAACCAGCACCCACGTAGGCTGGGATATAGATATAATCTATCGGTGCTCCTTGATACTTACCGCTCCAGGATGCCAGTTCAATGGGAAGTTTCTCGTAGTGTTCCGACCAGGAAATTACTTCCAAATTGATCTTGACATTTGGGTATTTTTTTTCAAATCCAGGTAGAGAAGCAAGCTGAGCTCCCGAGTATCGAGGTCCTGACTTTATGAGCAAGGTAACGCTTATCTGATCTTCTGCTCCTGCACTTAACCCCCAACACCCCAAGATAGTCAGGGTGAGAATTCCCACTCCGAGTATGGAGAAAATCTTTTTCACTTTGTGTCTCCTTTTATACTATTATAGCCATCATAGTCTACTTCTTTTCCCTGGTATCACGCATGCTTGACCGAGGGTCGATAAAGACGATCACCCCCTTCTGACCCCTAAATTTTTTTCCTCGACATACACAATAGTTGGTCTGGGAACGCAACACCATAATTCAAAGAAAATCTCCTGTCCATTAGAATATTTGCCCAATATGGTCTAAATTTTCAGGAGCCTTTGCATGTTTCCGCCCAGAATCTTTTCTTTTGATTCCTGGGAAATGTGAGCATGGGTGACCTTAGCCATTTCCACAGCAATGTTGAGAATTGGTGAATCTGAACCCCAGACTATCCGCTCGTCCGTGCACTCCCTCACCGCGGTCTCTAGCACCAGATAGAGATTGGCTGACTCAGTAGTGTCCAAATAGACATTTTTGTTTTCTCTGGCCACTGTTATTCCTTCAAACCAAGCTTCTCCTCCTATGTGTCCCATGATCAGCTTAGCTTCAGGGAATCTTTTAGCCAGGTTTCCCAGGCGGTTGGGATGGGCATATTTGCCAGCATCACTGTGAATCAGAACCGGCACGTCATAGTGGATTGCCTTCTCTATGACCGGATCAACCACACTTGAATCGAGACAATATCCGTTGATAGTGGGATGTAACTTGAGTCCCTTCATGCCGTAGTCGTTCATACATTTGTCGATTTCCTGCTCCACTAGTTCTCGCCTGAAGCGGGGAGATATCACGGCAAATCCGATTAAGCGGTCAGGATACTTCTTGACTGCTTCAAAAACCTCCTTGTTGCCCGCCACCGGATCATAACCGATAGACCAGGAATTGACGCAGGCTTTGTCTACCTGATATTTGTCGTACAGCTCGATGAGCTCGTCCACGTTCATAAAACGGTCACTCCAGGCAAACCAGCTAACTCCAACATGTGCATGAACATCAATAATCATCTTTTCCTCCAGTCAGAATTTGTCAAAGCTCGCACTGACTTTACCAGTTTTAACTCTTCTTAAGGTTTCCTCCACCCCCTCGACAAATATTCTAATCATCTGATCTAATTCTTCCTTGGTAACGATAAGAGGAGGGGCGAAAGCAATCCAATTAGGATCACATCGAAGAATAAGCCCCTTTTCAATCAGTACTTTCTCCACTTCCTTACCAAACGGTATATCAAAAGACTTCTTGGTTTCAAGATTCTCCACAAATTCCACCCCGATCATCAGACCCTTGCCTCTGATGTCTCCGATAATAGGTCCTAAGCTACTTGAATCCTTCAGCTTTTCCAGCTCGGCCCGCAAGTATTCTCCCATTTCTCGAGCATGACCAGGTAAATTCCTCTCTCGAAGTTCTTTAATATTGGCAATTCCCACCGCCCCAGCCAGTGGATTACCACCAAACGTGTGCCCATGAGAAAACGCGGTATCTGCTCCACCCCAGAAGGCCTCTTCTACTCTATCGGTAAATGTTATCGCTCCCAAGGGAAAATAACCGCTGGACATGCTTTTCCCAGTCACGAGGATATCGGGAATAGTATTAAAGGTTTGGGCAGCAAACATCTGCCCGGTGCGGCCAAATCCATTGATTATCTCGTCGAATATTAACAGCACTTTGTATTTATCACAGATCTCACGCAAGATGGTGAAGTACTCGTTGGGTGGCGTAATGATCCCACCAGTGTTACCAATAGGTTCGAGAATCATCGAGGACACTGTTGTTGGTCCCTCCATTTTGATAACATCTTCCACTATAGTGGCGCACCGAATACCGCAATCCGGGTAATTCAGACTGAAGGGGCAACGATAGCAAGTAGGGGGAAACACATGGACGAAGCCATTCATGGTGGGCTCAAAGATAGCCTTGCGGTGTGGAAATCCAGTGGCACTGAGAGCTCCCATAGTAGCTCCATGGTAACCCCAATAACGAGCTATTACTTTATACTTCTTGGGATTCCCAGTCTGGCCGTGATATTGACGGGCAAGTTTCATTGCCGCTTCCGTCGCCTCTGAACCACCGCTAAGAAGCTTAACTGTGTTAAGATCCCCCGGAGTTATTTCCGAGATCATTTTGGCAAGTTTTATCGCTGGTACGTTGGTGCCATGCAAAGGAGGCGCAAAAGCAATCTCCTCCAGTTGCTTTCTAATGGATTCTTTGATTCGGGGGTTGTTGTGACCAACCTGGACGGTAAAAACCCCGGCCAAGCCATCCAGGTACTTCTTACCCTCAATGTCCTCATACCATACTCCATCTGCCTTCACCATCACCAGAGGATTCTTGATAAATTCCTTCATTTGTTTGAAATCGAGCACAATGTGCTTTAAATCCTCCGGAACCATTGAATAATCCGCGAATGCCTCTTTTGTAGACATCACACCCTCCTTTCTCTTCTTAGTATATGTCCAAGCCTCTTTTGCCACGGCGACCCTTTCACAAGGGTTGGACACTCTGTCTTGTAGATACAAAAGTAATATCTATCGTCCTTTTCCGAGTCCAGTTCGTTTTTGATCTTCTTTCCACTCCTGCAACGATTTGTATACCGCAGCCTTTGCCTTTTCCAAATCTCTTTGTTGTATCCCCCGAAGGATACTTCGGTGAGCCTGGACGGTTTCTCTTAATGTGAACTCTGAGCTTCTTCCAATGGAGGTGGCAAACATCTGCCACACTGTTCTGGCTATCTTCACGATCAGAGGGTTATGGGTTGCCTCGGCAAAGGCATGATGAAAAGCCAAATCATGTTTGGCAATTATTTTTCTGTCGTCCTCTTTTCTTTCATTATCATCTTTCATTAGTCCTATCGCTCGTTCCATTTTCACTATGTCTCTTTGAGTGGCATTTTTGATAGCGATCTCCAAGACCCCTATTTCTAACATTTCTCTTAGTTCCAAGAGATTCTGAGGAGTGCCCTGTTGTAAAATCAAGCTAAAGATCAAAGAGTCGATCACCGGTGAGGAAATGCTCTTGGCAATGCAAGTTCTTTGCCCTTGGTTTATTTCCACTACCCCGGTGGCCTTCAATATCTGCATTGCTTCTCTGACCGCATTTCTGCTAACTGAGAGTCTACTGGCCAATTCTTTCTCTGAGGGGAGTGTATTACCCGATTTTAAAGTTCCCTCAATGAGTTCATCTCTAACATAATTGGTGATTTTCTGAACCACCGAAAACTTATGACCCAAATCTGCTTCTCTCATACACTGGTCCTTTATTGATAGGATATCCTACCTATTAGATTTTGTCAAGTGACTTTTTTGGGATGGCCTTTCTTTGAGTTTGTCTCCTTTTTGATCCTCTCTCCCAAACTTCTAATGGATTATGTATCACAGCTTCTGCTCCTGCGAACTCTCGCCCTTTCATTCTTGGCCTGATTACTAATAGGATATCCTACCTATTAGATTTTGTCAAGTGACGGAAACAGTTTAACTGTTATCTATCTACCACCACGCTCAAGAATTGAAAAGAGGACAGCTACGCTTTTGAAATGGGTGTATTGGATGGGGTGGAGGATTTTCATTAAGAAGCTGGGAACTTCTCTTAGTCTTGCCATGCCATTATTGTCACCGTACTTGACTCTTACTCTCAAAATGGTCCTTCACACCAAGAGTATTTTTTCCCCTCTGATTCTGGCTACTGATTACGGTTACAGGTTTTTCTCTCTTGCTACACCGGGGTGTAGCACTAATTCTTTAGTTTTCCGGTTAAAACGGGGACTGATCTCCTTACCCATTATCTTCTTACCTTTACCTGAGCCACTTTTTCGTAAAACTGGATGATTCCGCCGTGGTCATCCTTGGCTTTTCCGTCAACCTTGAGAGCTTGCATGATCTCCATTATCTGGCTGGAAAGGAGGAGAGGTACCCCGAGCTCATGGGCAGTCTCAAGCGCATTCATCATATCCTTGATATGGAGTTCAATGCGGAATCCGGGTTTGAAGTTACCTTTCAGCATCAGGGGCATCTTGGCATCCAACGCGGTGCTACCGGCCAGTCCACCTCGGATTGCTTGATACACTCTTTCAGGATGCACACCGGCCTTGGTGGCTAAAACCATAGCTTCGGATATAGCAGCAATATTGAGGGCGACGATTATCTGATTGGCCAGTTTAGTGGTATCTCCGCTGCCGATGTCTCCCACCAGGGTTACGGATGCTCCCATCACCGCCAGTATTTCCTTAGTCTCCTCAAACGCATTTTTTGGACCGCCAACCATGATAGCGAGTGTTCCGTCTATAGCTTTGGGTTCCCCACCACTCACCGGTGCGTCTAGCATGGCTACGCCTTTTTCATTTACCTTTTCAGAAATTTCTCGAACGACAAGAGGAGCAATTGAACTCATATCTATCAGAATGGTACTGGGTTTTGCCCCCTCGAGAACGCCATCCTCTCCCAGTACGACTTCTTTGACCTCCGGAGAGTTAGGCAGCATAGTAATGACAACTTCGCTTTGCGCGGCTACATCCTTTGACGATTTTCCTTCTTTGGCTCCCGCTTCTGATAACTCTTTTACTGGTACGCTATTGATGTCATAAACAGTGAGATGATATCCGGCCTTAAGCAGGTTTTTTGCCATAGGCTTGCCCATGATTCCCAGACCAATAAATCCGATTTTCTTCATTTTTTCTCCCCATTTTTTATTTTTTTGTGTTGAGGCATTTTCTAACTGCCCAGATTATGTTATCCTCATTCAGACCATAATGCTCAAGAAGTTCTTCATAATTCCAGGCAGACTGGCCAAAGCTATCCCGGATTGCAATTATTTCAACTGGGATACCCTGACCACGCACCGCATACAAAATCACGCTGGCCAATCCGCCAATTATTGAGTGCTCTTCCGCTGTAACGATGCCCTTCATTCCCTGAGCCAGTTTGGTTAGCTCATCCTCATTAGCTGGTTTTAGAGAACCCACATTCACTACTCTTGCAGAAATTCCTTCGTTATATAGAACTTCAGCTGCATTGATAGCCTTTGATACCATGATGCCGTTGGCATATATCACCACGTCTTTTCCCTCCCGAATAACATATGGCTTACCGATCTTAAACTGTTGTTCTTCTGGAAACAGGTCCGGCAGATTATGACGGTTAATCTTCATGTATACCGGCCCCCGATATTCAACGATAGCCCGCACCATTTTCCTGGTTTCAATCCCATCAACTGGTACCAGAACAGTCATGTTTGGTATGGCCCGCATAATCGCCGCATCTTCCACTGACTGATGGGTAGACCCATCACCAAAGTCGGACAGCCCGGCACTGGACCCAATAATCTTGACATTCAGCCTGGGAATACAAATTCCCTGACGAATCTGGTCGTATGCTCTTCCTGAAGCAAATACGGCAAAGGAGTTAACGAAAGGTATTTTTCCTGTCAGGGACAGACCAGCGGCGAATGATGTCATGTTCTGTTCCGCTATTCCCATTTCGAAGAAGCGTTCCGGATAGGCTTCTTCGAAATAGCAGGTCATGGTCGATTTACTAAGGTCTGCGTCACAGACCACAATGTTCTCATTTTCCCTACCCAGTTCCACCAAAGTCCGGCCATATACCTCTCTCAGATTCTGCATCTTCATCCTCTACCTCCCCCCACCGGGCAAAGGTCACTGTATGCCTGGTCATACTGCTCTTGGGTCAGTTGTCCGTTATGAAAAGCTGCCTGGTTTTCGGCAAAAGAGATCCCTTTTCCTTTAACCGTATGGGCAATGATCACTTTGGGTTTCCCCCTTACTTCGTCCACTTGATCAAGAGCTTCTACCACGCGCTTCATATCGTGCCCATCAATCT
Organism: Candidatus Aerophobus profundus SCGC AAA252-L23; assembly: GCA_000402295.1. Classification (GTDB taxonomy): domain Bacteria; phylum Aerophobota; class Aerophobia; order Aerophobales; family Aerophobaceae; genus Aerophobus; species Aerophobus profundus. The sequence continues at coordinate 1,698 of AQRW01000160.1, read as the reverse complement.
GCATAACCCACCAACCAAACGCTTTCCATTTGTCTACCAGGGGATTGGTATCAAACCGTTCAACTACGGGGCCCATTGCTTGAATGCCATTTTGGTCGATTATGGCCACCAGATTATCGAGATTATAGAATGCGCCTGTCATGGCCGCTTCCCAAATCTGGCCTTCGGCTAATTCTCCGTCGCCTACAATACAGTAGATTTTGCTTGTCTTGCCATCCAGTTTCAGACCCGCTGCCATTCCGCAAGCAATAGATAAACCTTGGCCGAGTGATCCAGTATTTGCCTCAATTCCTGGAGTGTTGTTCATATCAGGATGGCCCTGGAGCATGCCTCCCAGTTTCTTAACCTCATCAAGCTCTTCCTCGGCAAAATAGCCGAGCTTGGCCAGGGCCGCATATTGGACCAGGGCGGCATGACCTTTACTGAGAAGAAGTCTGTCTCTGTCTTCCCACTGCGGGTTGTGGGGGTCAAATCTCATTTTGTGAAAGTAGAGCACGGTTACTACATCGGCAATTGAGCAAGACCCGCCGAGATGTCCCTTTCGACCAACCCCCATTGTTCTTATTATGTTGAGACGTACCTCTCTTGCTTTTTCTTTCAATTGCTCTATTGTCATACTCATTTTCTATCCTCCTTCACATTCCTGTAGAGATTTTACGCTCTTTTAGCCACTTTCCATATAGTCCCCGGGCTAAAACCTTGTTTGGGTGGTAGAGCGCAGTTATCGTCTGGTAATTCCCCTTGGATCACCATCTAAGAAACAAGAGCTCGTGCCTTAGGTCTGTCGCACTCCCTAGGGATAAAGGCCCCTGAGACGAGTGGCTTCAGCAACTCTCCTCACAGCCACCATCAAAGCGGCAGTTCTCATGTCTACCTTGTGGGCAAGAGAAATCTGGAGTACTCGGTGAAAAGCCTTGGTTATAACATCCCTTAGTCTTAAGTTAACCTCCCGTTCACTCCAGAAATACTCCTGTATGCCCTGGACCCATTCATAGTAAGATACGGTGACTCCTCCCGCATTAGCTAAGATGTCGGGAATGATGAAAATCCCTCTTGACTGAAGAATTCTATCCGCCTCAGGGGTCGTAGGTCCATTGGCCGCCTCCACAATGATACCGGCCTTAATCTTCGGAGCGTTATCCTCGGTTATCTGCTCTTCAGTGGCAGCGGGAATCAGAACATCCCCCTGGAGTTTAAAAAGTTCCTCATTAGTAATATTATCGCTACCTGGATATCCTACTACTGAGCCGGTTTCTGCCAGATGGAGGGCTACTTTTTCCGGGTCAAGACCTTTTTTATTATAGATACCCCCGTAAACATCGGAGATGGCAATAATGGTAGCTTCTTCTCGATGCAAGAGACCTGCCACCACCGAGCCTACCTTACCAAATCCCTGGATAATAACCTTCTTTTCCTCAATAGATTGATTAAGGTATTTTAAGCTGTTCAGCAGGGTAAATACTACTCCTTTTCCAGTAGCTCCTTCTCTTCCCAGGGACCCACCCAGAACTACCGGTTTTCCGGTAACTACTCCAGGAACGGAATAACCTCTATCTACTGAATAGGTATCCATCATCCAGGCCATGACTTGAGCATTGGTATTCATATCTGGAGCCGGAATATCCTTTTCCGGGCCAATCATCATGAGTATCTCGGAAGTATATCTTCGAGTGAGTCTTTCCAGTTCTGCCCGGGACA
>AQRW01000159.1 GCA_000402295.1 Candidatus Aerophobus profundus SCGC AAA252-L23 | reverse complement strand
TGGGCAAAATCATGTGGTAAAGACTCTAAAAAATGCCATCTCTCTTAATAGAATCGGACAAGCTTATCTTTTCGCTGGTCCTCGGGGAACCGGTAAAACAAGTACCGCAAGAATTTTAGCTAAAGCCCTAAATTGTGCTAAAGGAGAGACTTCTTCACCCTGTAATCAGTGTAGCAATTGTCTGGAGATAACCAGAGGAGAATCTCCAGATGTTTTGGAAATAGATGGTGCTTCTAATAGAGGTATAGATGAAATAAGACAACTGAGAGAAAGAATTGAGTTCTCACCTTTGAAAGCCAGACATAAGATTTACATAATTGATGAGATACATATGCTTACCCGAGAAGCTTTTAATGCTCTTCTCAAAACTTTGGAGGAGCCACCAGCGCATGTTATCTTTATTTTTGCCACTACCGCTCCGGAAAAACTTCCCCAAACTATTCTGTCTCGTTGCCAGAGATTTGATTTCCGAAGGATTCTTCTCCCCGACATTCTCAATCGCCTAAGTCAAATTGTAAAAAAAGAGGATATTAAAGTAACCCGAGAGGCCTTGCACTTGATAGCCGAGGGAGCAGAGAATTCCATGCGAGATGCCGAGAAAATCCTCGATCAGTTAATCTCTTACACAAATGGGACTATAAATGAGGAGGATGTTACTGATATTCTGGGAATGGTAGAGAAAAAATATCTTTTTGAGTTTACCCGGAATTTAGCTAAAAAAGATAGTTTGGCTAATGTTAATTTGACTAATTACTTAATGAGAAGAGGTAAGAGCCCAGAATACCTTATCAGAGGGTGGCAACGGTTATTTAGAGACTTAATTATGTTGAAAATAGGTATGGAGGTAGAACAACTGGAATCTTTCTTTTCTTCTTCTGAACTATTGAAAGAGCAAACTTCCTGGTTTGATCTGACAGAGTTAATCTACTATTTAAAGTCTCTCTCTCGAGCTGAACAAGCAATTCGTTTTTCTTCTCAACCAGAGATACATTTGGAGCTTCTAATGATTCAACTTATCTCCTCGGATCCATTATCTAATCGTTTAAAGGAAAAAGAACCCGAGCTATTGGAAATATATGAGGCAATTAAGAAACTTGAGAGGGAACTAAGGGCTTCTGCTTCGGCTATTTCTTTTCCCGAAAAAACAGTTACCTCCAGAGAAAGTATGGCTGGACTGCCTGAGAAGAAGAGGGCTTCGACCGAGGGGGATTTCCCTCAAAGATGGGCTAGTTTTATTAAGCAGGTATCAGAAAGAAAAAAAACTGTAGGCACTATTTTGGCCCAGGCCAAGATATTAGAAATAAATGACTCAGGTTCTATTATTCTTGGTCTCGAACAGGAATTTCAGCGTAACATTCTGGAAAAGCAAGAAAATCAAAGTTTACTTCAGCAAGTTGTCAAAGAGTTTTTTGAGCCGGGTTTCTCTTTCGTTTATCACCTGCCAAGAAGGGAAAAAGAGATTAAAAAACCTGAGAAAGATAGAAATCAACATATTCGTTTGCGGAAAATAGTGACTCAGACTATAGACCTGTTTGACGGTGAAATAGTAAGAGACTAAGAGGGAGGTAAATCCACAATGCTGAACGGAGTTGTTAATCTGTTGAAAAATTTCGGGAAGATTCAGGAAGAAATGAAGAAAATTAAAGATGAGCTTGCCGGTAAGGAAGTAACTGGGGTTAGCGGGGGAGGAATGGTAGAGGTTACTATCAATGGTAAGTTTGAAATGATAGATATCAGAATAGAAAAGAAATTAATGAAAGAAGACGATCCGGAGATGCTCCAGGAACTAATTGTTGGTGCAGTTAATGACGCACTGGGTAAAGTTCAAATGATGATTAAAGATAGTTTTCAACAGTTAACCGGGGGACTTAATCTTCCAGACATTGGTTTACCAGGAATCTTTGGCTAATATACCTAACATACTTAGAGAAAAAAAGAAGCTTGGGCGGGACTTGACAGTTCCAAAGTTTTAGATATAATTTAAGTTTAGAAAATAGTCAAAGGCCTCTTTTAAATTATGAGGGGCGGACAGATGAGGAGGACTTAATACAAAAATGAGTAAAGCTACAAGGAGGGAAGAGGATGAAAATTAAGCCTCTTGGTGAGAGAATCGTGGTTAAACCGATTAAACAAGAAGAGAAGACAGAAGGAGGAATCTATTTGCCGGAAACAGCTAGCAAGGAAAAGCCCCAACGGGGAGATGTGATTGCTGTGGGTGCTGATTTTAAGGGTGTTAAAAAAGGTGACAAGGTCATCTTCGCCAAATATGGTGGAACCGAGATAAAAATTGATGATGAGGAGTACCTTGTTTTGGGAGAAGATGACGTATTAGCCATACTGGAAGAAGATTAAGAGGAGGAGAAATATGGCCAAACAACTTTTGTTTGGGTCCGAGGCCAGGCAAGCTCTGGTAAAAGGCTTGGACCAATTAGCCAATGCGGTTACTATTACATTGGGTCCGAGGGGACAAAATGTGGCTTTAGCTAAGAGTTTCGGATCCCCCACTGTAACTGACGATGGAGTTACTGTGGCTAAAGAAATTGAATTAAAAGACCCTTGTGAGAATATGGGAGCACAACTGGTAAAAGAAGTAGCCGAAAAGACTAAAGATGTTGCCGGTGATGGGACTACTACAGCTACTCTGTTGACTCAGTTTATCGTTCATCGAGGAATGAGAAATGTTGTAGCTGGGGTCAATCCGACTCATCTCAGGAAAGGAATGGAAAAGGCAGTTGATGCGGTGGTACAAGAGATAAAGAGAATGAGTCAGATGGTCAAGGACAGGAAATCCATTCAACAGGTTGCCTGTGTAGCGGCTTCTAATGATCCGGCTGTGGGCGAACTTCTTGCCGATGCTATGGAGAAAGTGGGAGAAAATGGAGTTATCACTATTGAGGAAGGAAAAACAGGCCAAACTTACTTAGAACTTGTTGAGGGGATGCAGTTTGACCGGGGGTATCTCTCTCCCTATTTCGTGACTAATGCCGAGAAGATGGAAGTAGTGCTGGAGGATGCTTATATTCTTCTTCACGATAAAAAGATTAGTAATATGAAGGATTTACTTCCTCTTCTGGAGAAAGTGGCCAACACCGGCAGTTCCCTATTGATTATAGCCGAGGATGTAGAAGGTGAAGCCTTGGCTACCCTGGTGGTTAACAAGATTCGTGGTACCTTGAAGTGTGCGGCGGTCAAGGCTCCTGGATTTGGAGATCGCAGAAAGGCCATGTTGGAGGATATAAGTATTCTTACCGGTGGCCAGGTAGTTGCTGAAGATCTGGGCTTGAAACTGGAAAATGTGGACATAAGTAAACTGGGTAGAACCAAGAGAGTACGAATAACCAATGAGGAAACGACCATTATTGAGGGCCAGGGAGACAAGAAGGCTATAGAGGCCAGGATTGCTCAAATCAAACTTCAGAAAGAGGACACTGACTCCGATTATGACCGGGAGAAGTTGGAGGAAAGACTGGCTAAATTGGCCGGAGGAGTAGCTGTTATAAATGTTGGTGCGGCTACTGAAGCTGAGATGAAAACTAATAAGGCTCGAATAGAAGATGCTGTAGCCGCTACGAAAGCTGCAGTTGAGGAAGGAATTGTACCGGGTGGAGGAGTAGCCTTAATTAGATGTATCCCTGCTTTGGAGAAACTGAAAGTTGATAATGCTGATGAGAAAATGGGAGTGGAAATAGTTAAAGATTCTCTCAGAGAACCTCTACGAAAAATAGCTGAGAATGCTGGACTTGAGGGCGGAGTCGTAGCTGAGCGAGTCTTGCGGGGAAAAGGCTCAGAAGGTTTTAATGCCGAGACCGGCCAATTTGAAGATTTAGTGGTCAGTGGAGTTATTGACCCAGCCAAGGTGGTAAGATCTACCATCCAGAATGCAACCAGCGTTGCTTCTCTCATTCTCACCACCGATGCCTTGGTGGCGGATATTCCGGAAGAGAGAGAAAAAACACCTTCTTATCCACCTCCCCAGTACTAAGATAAAGATTGCCAAAGGGGCAGATATTAACAGATCTGCCCCTTTTAGTTTATCCTTGCCAGATAATTATTATTGAAAGTTTTAGATAGGATTTTTTTATCCTTCACTTCTCAAGAACTTCCCTAGTAATCAAAAGAATAGGTTGGGGGGACAGCCTCGACGAAACATTTATACCCGAAGGTTTTTTCTGAATTGTAGTGATATGTTTGACAGCAGGAGAGTTTTTGTTATATTAGGAGCAAAAAGGGGGTGAGGTCTAATGTCAGGACACTCCAAATGGAGCAGTATTAAGCACAAAAAAGCTAAAAAAGATGCTCAAAAAGGTAATCTTTTCAGTAAGCTTTCCCGTAAGTTAACCCTTGAAGCCAGAGGGGGTGGGGGAGATATAGAAGCCAATTCAGGACTCCGGATGGTGGTTGAGATGGCTCAGGAAGCGGGGATGCCCAAGGAAAATATTAAAAGAGCTATCGAACGGGGGGCCGGGGAAATTCCCGGGGTCAATTATGAGGAGATCACCATTGAGGGATACGGACCGGGGGGTGTAGCTTTACTCATTGAGACTGTGACCGATAACAAGAAGCGGGCAGTTGCTGAAATTCGGCATATCTTATCTCTTCATGGAGGTCATGTAGGTGAGACAGGCTGTGTTAACTGGTTATTTGAAAGAAAAGGTTCTCTGATTCTGAATAAGAAAAAGATTGGTGAAGATCAAGGTATTGAGTTGGCTGTGGAGATGGGTGCCGAAGACATAAAAGAAGAAGGGGATATTCTGGAAATTCTTTTTCCAGCCAATAAATTTAATGAGGTGAGGGAAAAAATCGAAAAAATAGGGATAAAGCCCGAACTAATTGAGTTGACTATGATTCCACAAACTATGATTTCTCTCGAGGAAAAAGAAGCTCTGCAAATGCTTAGATTGATGGATGCTCTGGATGAGTCTGAAGAAATCCAAAAAGTTTATGGCAACTTTGATATTACTGACGAGATTATGGCTAAGGCCTCTTAGATGGAAAGTTATCTCCATCAGTGTTTGGCGAAAGTAAGAGGAGAATATGCGGAGATTCGCTGGGAAGAGATTCGCTCGGTCTATCTTCATTATGTTGGTAAAGAACTAGAAGCTATTGGAGAATTAAGAGAACAAGGAGGGGCTATCCGGGTTAAAAACAAAGGAGGATGGAGTTTTGTTTCCTTTAATAATCTGGATCGACTGCCTCATTATTTGGAGCTGGCCGCGAAGCAGGCTTTTTTGATAAAGGGAAGGGCGATTAAACTTGCGCCCGTGCCTGTGGTCAATAAGATTTTTTCTCTCAGCCTCAAGAAAGATCCCCGTCAAATTTCTCTGGAAGAAAAATACCAACTTTGTACTAATTATAACCGGATTCTTCTTTCCTCGCCTCAGATCCAAACCTCTGATTTACGGTATGAGGATACTTATACCATCAAGTATCTGGTGACTTCCGAGGGTACCTATATTAAACAAGAGAGAATGGATACTGTTCTGGGTATGACCGCAATTGCTAAAAAAGGCAATAACATTCAATCGGCCCATGAAGGTATCGGGGGGATTGGAGGTTTCGAGCTGGCCGAGGATAAAGAGAAAGAAGCTGAAGAAACCAAACAGCGAGCTCTGGAATTATTAAAAGCCCAACCGGCCGAAAAAGGAAGATACACGGTAGTAGTGGATCCTAAATTGAGCGGTGTTTTTGCTCACGAAGCCTTCGGTCATCTTTCAGAGGCTGATTTTCTCTACGAAAATGAGCGAATGCTCAAAATTATGCGTCTGGGCCGGATCTTTGGCAATTATCAGCTTAATATAGTGGATGATCCTACTATAAGAGGGGAAGGGGGATTTTATTTTTATGATGATGAAGGAGTTGTGGCTAGAAAGACTTATTTGATCAGAAACGGAAAGTTGACTGGGAGACTTCATTCTCGAGAGACGGCTGCCCGGATGGGGGAAGCACCAACCGGTAATGCTCGCGCTATCAGCTATCAGTTCCCTTCCATTGTTCGGATGAGCAATACTTATATCGAGCCGGATCGAATGACCAAGGAGGAGATGATCGCTGGCGTAAAAAAGGGAATCTATGCCCAAGGATTTCGGGGAGGTCAGACCAATCTAGAGATGTTTACCTTTGCTCCCGATCAGGGATATCTAATCGAAAATGGTAGGCTGGTTCAAGAAATCAGAGATTTTAATCTCACCGGAAATATATTTGTTACTTTCTCGGAGATTGATGCAGTGGGCAACGATCTGGTCTTATTCACCGGGCCCGGAGGTTGTGGAAAGGGAGGTCAATTTCCTTTACCAGTTTCCACTGGGGGACCTCATATGAGAATCCGGAATTTGGTGGTTGGGGGTAGATAAAGTGGAAAATATTCTGGAGTTAGCTTTGAGGGAAGCTGAGCAAGCGGAAGTCTACCAGGAAGTGAGTCAGCTTACCACAGTCAACTTTCAAGCTAATCGGCTCAAGTCTGTAGACAACTGTTTTGAGGAGGGTGTAGGTCTTCGTCTAATAAAGGATAACCGAATCGGATTTTCCTGTACCACCAACCTTGAGGATATTAAATCTGTAGTTCAATCCGCGGTAGACTCGGCCCAGTTTGGACAGAAGGCCGATTTTCGACTACCGGGTAAACAGAAATTTCCCCAGGTAAAGTGTGTTGATTCCCGTATTTCTTCCCTTCAGATAGAGGAAATGATAGAGCAAGGCGAGAGGGCCATTAAGTTAATTCTGAAGGAAGTTCCCTCCCTTCAATGCGAAGCGGAGCTGGAGAAGTCCTTCATAAAAGCTAATATAATTAATAACCAGGGACTAGACTATTCTTATGATAAAACAGTCTATTCCTTTGCCCTTTATGCTTTTCTTGCCCAGGAAGGTAATTTTCTGGGGATAGAAGAGGAAGAAGGTAGTTGTCAATATCAGGATTACTGGCAATCTTTGGCTAAACGAATTATTGAAGCTTTCCATTGGTCTGAGCACCGGGCTAAAATTTCTTCTGGAAATTATCCGGTAATTTTTACACCCAAGGCTCTTCCCCTTCTTTATGGTTCAATAGGGAGAGGAATCAATGGAAAAATGGTTCAAAAAAAAGTTTCTCCTCTAAGCGGCAAGATTAATCAATTAGTACTTTCTTCTCTGCTCAATATTCAAGACGATGCTACTATTTCCTATGCTTTAGCTTCCTCTCCTATGGATGGGGAGGGTGTTCCGTCCCGGTCCACTTGTATTATAGAGGAAGGAAAGTTAAAAAATTTTATTTTTGACCTGCAGACGGCTTCTCTTATGGGTACGGAGACTACCGCTAACGGAAAAAGAGGCTTCGATAGTTTACCCTCGCCTTCGGTCAGTAACATAATAATCAAAGAAGGCCAGGTCTCCTTTGCGGAAATGCTGGCGGAGATAAAGGAAGGATTAATTGTAGATCAGATAATAGGAAGCGGTCAGGGAAATGCTCTCATGGGTGATTTTTCGGTTAATTTAGATCTCGGTTATAAAGTGGAAAAGGGAAAAATTAAGGGGAGAATTAAGGATTTGATGATTACCGGAAATGCTTATGATTTGTTGAAAGATGTAAAGGCGGTAGGAAAAGAGAGTCGTTCGGTAGGCGCGGTGAGAACTCCTCACCTTTTTTTCCCGAAAATCAGCGTATCCGGATAAGATGGAAAAAGGTCTTATTCAAGTTTATACAGGTGAGGGCAAAGGTAAAACTACTGCAGCCATCGGTCAAGCTGTGCGGGCTGTTGGACAAGGGTATCGGGTTCTATTTGTCCAATTTTTCAAGGAAGAAAAGGGTTCAGGTGAGATTACTTGTCTAAAAAAGCTGGGAGTCGATACTCTTCATCAGGGAGAAGAGAGTAATTTTATCTTTCCGGAGAAACTTAGTCCAGAGGAAAAGGAAGCCTTAACCAAGAAATGCCAGAGCCTGATAGAGAGGGTAAAAAACAAAATAAGAGATAACTCTTATGATTTATTAGTTCTAGATGAAGTAAATTTAGCCGTCCATTGGGGATTTTTGTCAGAAGAAATGCTCATAAATTTTCTTAATACCCGTTCTCCTTCTCTGGAAGTGGTTCTGACCGGAAGAAAAGCATCCCCTCGGCTCATAGAGATAGCCGACCTGGTTAGTCAGATAAAAAAAGTTAAGCATTCCTTTGATATTGGTGTAAGGGCCAGGCCGGGGATAGAGTTTTAGGAAACACACCCAAGTTAAATACCCCAAAAAGGTTTTATTATTTCCTCAAAGAGTTCAGTAGGAACCGTTTTTGATTTTCCCACTGCCTCTTTCAAGGGAACGGAGATAATATCGGTCCCCCGAAGAGAGGCCATTTCTCCGAATCTTCCTTGTTCGACCAGCTCCATAGCCTTTAATCCGAAACGGGTAGCCAAAAAACGGTCGAATGCGGAAGGTCTTCCTCCTCGCTGAATATGTCCCAGGATGGTTGATCTGGTTTCGATCCCTGTTCTATACTCGATTTCTGAAGATAGAGGTTTGGCTATCCCTCTTTTAGCCAGAACGATGTTCCCGAAAGCGTCTCGTTCTTTGGGTTGGTCTACCTCCTTGAACTTGGGGTTCTTAAACTTGCTCTCTTTGGCTATTCTGGCTCCCTCGGCTACCGCTACAATACTATAGGCCTTACCCTTTTTCTTTCGTTCAGTCAGAGTCTGACAAATCTCTTCCAGAGTGAAAGGAACTTCGGGAATCAGGATAATATGGGCTCCACCGCCTAAACCTGCTTCCAGAGTTATCCATCCAGCATGTCTTCCCATTATCTCCACCACAATAATACGGCGATGAGACTTAGCTGTAGTGTGCAGCCGGTCGAGACATTCCACGGCCACATTTACAGCAGAGTCAAAACCAAAAGTGTAATCTGTAGCCCAAAGGTCATTGTCAATAGTCTTGGGAACTCCAATGGTTTTTATGCCTTCCTGATAAAGTTTGTTGGCTACTCCCAGAGTATCGTCTCCACCAATAGCTATCAGGGCATCTACTTCATTCTTGCTTAGAGTCTTCTTAATTTCTTCTACTCCATTTTTTTCTTTGAAGGGATTAGTTCGAGAGCTATAAAGGATAGTGCCGCCTTCTCGATGAATGTCTTCTACCCTGTCGGTATTCAAGGGCTCCCATTTATTTTCCAGGACACCCTTCCATCCCTCGAGAAAACCGATTACTTCATAACCTTTTTTTTCTGCCTGGACAACGACAGCTCTAATTACTGCGTTGAGACCGGGACAATCTCCTCCACCGGTAAGTAAGCCTATCCGCATAATCTACCTCCTCATTGTCTGAATTATTTTAGAGAGGAATTCTAACAAAAAAACTCTAACTGTCAAATAGCACTCGGGATATTCTGTCTCGCTCCGGTGATACTCTTTACAGTAATAACTGGTCAGTCTCCTCGCTTCGGGAAAAAATAAACTCACCTCTTCGAGGTTCAAACAGAATTTTTTCTTTATCCTCCGCTCGGAAGACTTCCTTAAAGTGGAGTATCAAAGTCGCTTCACCAGAATATCCCTCGCTGAGAGTCTCGTTCTTTTGGTTCATTCCGTTGAAACCGTTGATTCCGTTTATTTGGTTCTTCTGGTTGAGTTAGCTCCTGGCCAATCTCCTTGTGTCCGTAACTAACGCGACATGGCCTTGACAGTCCCTCCCCATCATGTATTATAAATCAGGTCCTTTTGACTTAGCCTGTCATCTCCGAGGTATGGAGAATATCATAATAGATATGCGAGAAGACCCTGAATTTGTTCATGCTTTGATGCGTTTTACCACCGAAGCGCGCCAGAAATGGACCAAGCAAAATGCGAAATTCATGAAGATTTCTGTTCCAGCCGGTAGTCTTTATAATGATGAGGGGAAACAATAAGCATATAATTATTCAAGGGAATAAAGAAGGAGTAAGGCCATGAATAGCAGAGAAAGAGTTTTAAAAGCAATTAATCATCAAGAGCCCGATAGGCTACCCATAGATATAGGTGGTATGAGATCAACCGGAATAGGTGCCCTCGCCTATAAGGAACTGAGAAAATACCTGGGTATCAATGATCATCCCCTAAAATTATACGATGTGTGGCAACAGTTAGCCTATATTGATGATGATATCCTGGAATACTTTCACGGAGACGTAAGATCTATTGAGCGAATGTACTCGGTATGGTGGAATCCAGATATAACCCTGGATAAGTGGAAGGATGGCCAGCTCACTGATGGAACCAAAGCTTTAGTTCCGGAGGGTTTTAGTCCGGTGAAAGAAGGTGAATTTTACTTGATAAAGAATGTGAGAGGAGAGACTGTAGCCAAGAGGCCCCAGGGTGGTTTGTATTATGATCATGTGGGAATATATCATCCTCTCAGCCAGGTTACTAATACCAATGAGCTAAAAAAACAATATCGGGATTTATTCCCCAAAGGACAAGATATCACACCTGAGGAACAAGACTATCTAAGAGGTGAATCCCGGAAACTGCGGAAAAACACAGACTATGCTTTGTTAGCTTACTTTGGTGGCAGTCTGTTCGAAATGGGGCAGTATTTGCGCGGGTACGAACAATGGTTTCTCGATATAGCCGAGAATAAAGATGAGGGGATAGCTTCCTGCTTACTTGACCTGCTTCTCGAGGATTATCTGAAGGGTTTAAATACCTTTATCAAGGTAGTGGGGGAGAATGCAGATATAATTGGATTTGGTGGTGATGATCTGGGGATGCAAACTAGTCCCCTAATTTCACCGGCTACTTATCGGCAGCTTTTTAAACCCGGACACCAAGAGATGTGGGATTTGGTTAAAAGAAAAAGCACTTACAAAATTTTTCTTCACAGTTGTGGCTCTATCGCTGAACTACTGCCTGATATTATTGAAGCGGGAGTGGAGATAATAAATCCGGTACACATCAATGCCCGAGATATGGAGCCAGAAAGATTAAAGCGGGAATTTGGCCAGGATATTGTTTTCTGGGGAGGAGGTTGTGATACCCAGAGAGTTTTACCTCGGGGAACCCTTGAGGATATCGAGGAGGAAGTCAAGAAGAACATCTTTATATTTGCTCCGGGAGGAGGATTTGTCTTCGCCCCGGTGCACAATATTCAACCAGATATTCCTCCTGAGAAAATTGTCAGGCTTTATGAAACTGCCTATACCTACGGCAAACAAGTTTATTCAACTGTAGCTAAGGCTATTTGATAATAGATGAAGTTAATATTGTGTAGATATTTCTGCTCTTTGGAATCCTTGACAATTTTTGACGAAAGATACATAATTAAATATAATTAGGGAGGCAAATCGCAAAAGAGGGAGGTGGTGAATCCATCAAAGTTTGAGTAGAATGAGCCTCCGAATATATTTTGCACTGAATAAGGAGATGCAAAATGAGAAAGGTAGCGATATATTTGTTGGTAGGAGTTTTCTGTGTAGTTATCAGCGCTGGTTTTGTACAAGCGGCTACTCCCGAATGGTGGAAACAAGCCGCGGGTTTGTATAAAGGTATTACTATCAGGGGTGTGTCGGAAAGTACTGCACCATCAATGGCTGTTCGGGACTATACGAAGGCCGCCTTTGAGAAGCTGACGGGAATAAAAGTTGAATTTGAACTGACTTCCTGGGACGAGATGTACACAAAATCTATAAATGATGTCTCCAGGGGAACTGGTATCTACGATTTCATTTATGTTGAGCAAGATATTATTTACGCCTATCTGATTAAAAATTGGCTAACAGATATGACCGAACTTGCAGAAAAATATCCTCAATTGACTGATCCTGACCTGGACATAGAAGACTTTACTACTTTCATTAACTACTTCAAAAACGCCAAGGGACATGTTTTTGGTATTCCTTTCGAAGCCTTTCTGAAATCGTATACGTACCGGAAAGACCTGTTCGATGATCCTGAGATAAGGGCTGCTTTTAAGGCGGAATACGGTTGGGATTTGAGACCTCCCAAAGACTTTGACGAATATGCTCAGATAGCTAAGTTTTTTACTGCCTGGGGAAAGAAAAAAGGCCTGGACTTTTATGGACATCTTGCCCAAGCCAAGACCCATCCCTGTTTGGCTTACGAGATGTGTGAAAGTATCTGGCCAGCCTGGGGCGTCTACAATTGGGGCATAAATTTGGAGAAGTGGAGAGCAACTGTCGATAATGGAGGAACCCTAAATAGTGCAAGAGCTAAGGAAGCCTTCAGGTGGTACATAGATATGCTGCAATATGCCCCTCCGGGAGTGAAAACTTACACCTGGGATGAAACCACTGCCGTTATGGGTGCTGGCAAAGTTGTTCAGGGACTTATTTATCTGGAAGGCTGGGGTAGGCTCCAACTGGATACCGAAAGATCTGCCGTAACTGGGAAACTTGGAGTAGCTCTTCCCCCCACTTATCCTGGAATAATGTCCGAGGCAGCGAGAGGATTGGGTTATATTGGCTACTATGACGGAGGTGCCTTTAGTATCCCCGTATCCTCCAAGAAAAAACAGGCAGCCTGGCTATTCATTCAGTGGGTAGGAAGAAAGGAATGGGCGCCAGAGTTTGCACTGCGGGGTGGCCGGGTTTGTAGGAAATCTACTTTTGACTCTCCTGAGATCAAATCTCTTGATCCCAAAGTAAAACAATACTTTGATATGCTCAGAGAAAAGGAATTTCTCTTTGCTGGTGCTCCTCCCCTTCCTATGCACAGACCGCTGAATGAGCTTTATCTTAGGTGGATATCTAAAGCGGTGGCTGGAGAAGTGGAATCTGATGCAGCTTTGGATTCTCTGGCCAAGGCAGTTGATAAGCTACTCATAGAGTTAGGCTACTAATGGTGAGGTAAATAGTGAGGGGTTCGCAATACAAAGCGTGGGGGTTACTCACTCCCACGCTTGCCATTCTTTTCTTTATCGGTTTAATACCTTTTTTTTATGTTATTTATCTTAGCCTTTTTCGATACAATATATTCTCTTTAAAGGGGATGGTGTTTGCTGGAATAGATAACTTCAGGAAGTTAATGTTCGATCCTGATTTCATGCACTCATTAAGAATTGGACTTATCTTTGTAGCCATTACTTGTGTTGTAGAGATGTTTTTGGGGTTGGCTATTGCCTTGTTTTTAACCAATGAGTTTGTGGGGAAGGGTGTGTTTAGAACGATTTTGGCCCTACCTTTAGCTGTTGCTCCTATTACTATAGGAAGCATTTGGGTTTTGATGACCAATCCCGATATGGGGCCTCTCACCTATTTCTTACGCACAATTGGGGTTGACTACAATATTGGTAATAGCGCTAGGCAAGCGTTTCTTACTACCATCGGGATGGATATATGGCACTGGACTCCGTTTGTAACCCTGACGCTCTTGGCTGGTCTTACCAGTTTCCCCAAAGATCCATTTGAAGCGGCTAAGGTAGACGGAGCAAATAAATGGCAGATTTTGAGATACCTTACTTTACCTCTGTTGACGCCGGTTATACTTACTATGCTCTTCATCAGGATTATGGATTCTTTTAGAATCTTTGATGAAATCTGGATGCTCACTAGCGGAGGCCCTGGTACAGCCACGCGGTACGTAAGTATCCATGTGGTTCGACTCGTTCTATCCTCCACAGATTACGGATATGGATCGGCTATGTCCGTTTTTCTCCTTTATTTAACTATCGTAATGTGCTGGCTGCTGCTTAACATTATCTCAGTGGTTAGGAGGGAGACCGGTGAGAGATAGAAAGCGATCTAAGTTAACTCTTATCTATCTGATCTGCATTTTACTGGCTGTAGTAACTCTCTTTCCCGTTTACTGGATGGTAATTGTTTCTATGAGAACTAAATTGGAAGTCTTCACCGGGCTGAAACTGCATCAGACCAGTATCTTTGTGGACAACTACTACCGTCCGTTTTTCAGAGATATTTACGGAAAATTTCTGCTTAACTCTCTAATTATAGCTACTGGTAATACCGGATTGGTCTTGCTGTTAGCCATATTTGCCACTTATGCCTTCTCGCGATTTAAGATTGCGGGGGCGGGAACACTGTTCTTCTGGACTATCACCAATCGCATGGCCCCGCCGGCTGCTTTCATTCTGCCTTTCTTTTTAATATTCGCTAAGATTAAGTTGATAGACACGCATATAGGACTGATTCTTATCTACTGCGTATTTAATCTTCCTTTTGCTATTTGGTTATTAAAAGGAATGATTGATGTTATACCCAGGGAACTGGATGAGGTCGCTTCTATAGATGGTTGTTCTATGATGGGTACTCTTTGGTATATCATCCTGCCGGTAGCTAAACCGGGACTGGCGGTAACAGCTATGATGGTGTGGATTTTTGCCTGGAACGAATATCTTTTTGCCTCCATCATGACCAGCATGAACGCAAGAACTATAACCACAGGTCTGGCGGAGTTTGTCACTGTCATTGGTGTCAACTGGGGAGAGATGGCTGCGGTGTCAGTCATTTGTTTACTTCCGGCCATAATATTTTTGGGCTATATCCAGAGATATATTATAACTGGGCTAACTTTTGGTGCCGTGAAGGAGTAGAGGAGGCAAATTTATGAGTTTTCTTCCTATGTCCAGTACTAGCGGAGACCGTATTTTTATTTCGGCAGTGTCATTTATCGCCATTCACCTTTTGTGGATGCGGTTTTTGGAACAATATCTCAATCTTTTAGTAGGCACAGCTATTGGAATAGTGTTAGCTTTTGTGATAGTAAAGTGGGGTTGAGAATCTTCTAAGCGACACCTTTAATTGGTTTTGGGAGTTGATAAATGAAAATTACGGCTATGTATTTAGAGGAACCAAGAAGGGTAGTAGCAAAGCAGATAGATATGCCTAAAATCCACCCGGATGAAGTCCTGGTGAAAATTAAGGCAGTGGGAGTTTGTGGGTCGGATGTCCATTATTATGACGTTGGTAGAATAGGTGATTTTGTGGTAAGAAAGCCACTTATTCTGGGACATGAGTGCTCGGGAGAAATAGTAGAGTTGGGAAGAGAGGTAAAGGGTTTCCAGGTGGGGGACCGGGTAGCTCTGGAGCCGGGCGTGCCCTGCCGTAAATGTTGGTATTGCAAGAAAGGTCGATATAATCTTTGTTCTAAGATGGCATTTATGGCTACTCCGCCGGTTGACGGGGCCTTTGTGGAATATCTGGCTCATCCGGCCGATTTTACCTTTAAGCTACCAGAAAAAGTAAGTTACGAGGAGGCTACCTTATTTGAGCCTTTATCTGTGGGTTTATACGCTGTGGAGAGAGCCGGAGTAATGTTTGGGAGCAAAGTACTGATCCTTGGTGCAGGAGCTATTGGTCTGGCCACTTTGCAAGCGGCACTTAACTTAGGAGGAACCCAGATAGCCGTGGTGGATCTTTATGATTTTCGCCTGGAGAAAGCCAAAGAACTGGGAGCAAATGAGGTAATCAATCCGGCAAAAAACAAAAAACTGGCGGAGTTCTCTTCAGCCTTTGATTATGTTTTTGAGACAGCGGGAAGTGTAATCACTACCCAGCAAACTGTCAAACTTGCAGTGAGAGGGGGGACTGTCATCCTAATTGGTCTTCCAGCCGAGGAGGAGATAGAGTTTAACACTAATCAAATCATAGCTAAAGAACTGGATGTACGGGGCATTTTTCGTTATGTCAACACCTATCCTAAGATTATCCGACTGGCCGAAGATAACAAAGTAAACTTAAAGAGTTTTATCTCCCAGAAATTCCCTTTTTCCAGGACAGAAGAGGCGTTAAAATTCGCTCGGGACAACAAAGACTCCAGTATTAAAGTAGTAGTTATTTTTGATTAGTGTTTCGCCGAAAAAAAAGAGAACCGTCCCCTTTTCCTCCCTTTTCCTACTGCTCAATATAAGCCGACAAAGTAAAACAATTAATAAAGTATGAAATGAAGGAGTTTACATAAATGACCCAGTTAAGTCAAGCTAAAAAAGGAATAACTACCTCCGAGATGATCGAGGTGGCCTCCCAAGAGGGATTACCACCCGAGTTGATTAGAGAGAGAATTGCTCGGGGTGAGATTATCATCCCCAAGAATAAGAAACACCAATTTGCTCATCTTCGGGCAATTGGTCGAGGTACCAAAACCAAAGTTAATACCAATATTGGAACCTCTACTGACTGCGTGGATATCAACCTTGAGCTTAGTAAATTGCGGGTCGCCGAGGAAGCTGGAACAGATACAATAATGGATTTGAGTACTGGCGGGAACTTAGATAGTATTCGTCAAAGTATTATTAAGGCCAGTTCGCTACCGGTGGGGACTGTGCCGGTGTATCAGGCAGTCGTAGAGACAGTGACGGAAAGAAAAGCTTTGGTAAATATGGCCAGGGATAAAATTTTTGAGGTAATTGAAAAACAAGCTGAGGATGGGGTGGATTTTGTCACGGTTCATTGCGGACTGACTCAGGCCAGTCTTGAGCGTCTTATAAAGCAAGGAAGAGTGGAAGATATTGTCAGTCGGGGAGGGGCTTTCTTGACTACCTGGATGATAGCTAACCAAAGAGAGAACCCGCTTTATGAGGAATTCGACCGTCTACTGGAAATAGCCAGAAAATATGATCTTACCCTGAGTTTGGGTGACGGGTTACGTCCAGGGTGTATTGCTGACTCTACCGATAGACCTCAAGTTCAGGAGCTAATTCTTTTGGGGGAATTAGCCCAAAAAGCTTTTGAAGCCGATGTTCAAGTAATGATTGAAGGTCCGGGTCACATTCCTTTCCATGAGATAGAAGCCAACGTTCTTCTGGAAAAAAAACTCTGTAATAATGCTCCCTTCTATGTATTGGGTCCGGTAGTTACCGATGTTGCCCCCGGGTATGATCACATTACTTCAGCTATTGGGGGAGCTTACGCGGCTGCCAGTGGAGCGGATTTCCTTTGTTATGTTACTCCGGGAGAACATTTGCGTTTGCCTACCCTGGAGGACGTAAAACAGGGTGTAATAGCTACCCGAATTGCCGCCCACGCTGGGGATATAGCCAAAGGAGTTAAAGGTGCAGCAAATTGGGATCTAAGAATGGCTCAGGCACGAAAGAAGCGAGACTGGAAGGAACAAATAAAATTATCTATGAATCCGGAATTAGCTCAACGGATGCGTGAGGAAAGCCAGCCCCATCTTTCTGATGTCTGTACTATGTGTGGTGAGTACTGTGCTCTCAAACTAGTAGAAAGTGCTTTGCGGGGCCAGAGCCATAAGAGTTAAGTAATCTTTTTTCTTCTCCGGATAAAAATGATTATCCCTATGATCAAGGGGAAAATTGAGACAAGATACAATAACCAGGAGTTTCCTTTCCTAACCAACCTTATTTTTCTTTCACTTGCCGACATAGGAATATTTTTATCCTTCTCTCTAAGCTGGACTTTATATCCAGCCGTGGCTAATTGGGGGAGAAGTTCCAGTTTATGACCCTCAAAGGTTGGGTTTTTCCCTTGAGCCTCTTCTTCGTCATAATCTGTGACTTCGTAGCCCAGCTCGGGACCAGGAATCTGTTTTACCAGATAAGGAAGGTAGGGAACTTGGCTCAGAACCTTATTTCCTTTTAAGAAAACAAGAAGAGCATCCTTAATGGGTTTTATGTGAACCCATCTCCAGGCTTCCTTTCTGGCGAAATTCTGAGGATCTTGCAGTTTATTGTAGAATAATTCATTGTATTCATCTTGAATAAAGGGTTGGAAATAAATGGTGTTTTTGCCCGCACCGTAAATTATCTTGGCCGGATCATTACAAGGCTCTTGTTTAGTCCATTTATTTCCCGGAACGATCTGGTAGCCAATACCTCCTGTCCTTCGAGAAGTGAAAGTGACGATATTTTTCTCGCTTCCTTCCACTATAGTGTTATCCTTGGCTCTTAGTCTTATTTGATACCGACCCAGAGGCAGATTAACAATGTAATCTTTTTTTGGTTCGGTCACATAAAACTGAATTCCTTCGGGAGGCTTTGGTTCCTTGGGGATTTCTATATCCAGGGCTCCTTCTTGGCCCGCCTCTCTTCTTTTTTTCACTTCCTTAAAAAACTCATCCAGATCCTTATTGTATTGCGTTTTGGCATCGTAGAACTCTTTGAGGGTATTATAGTAAGCCTGCAGAGCATCTTTATACTTTTGATGTTCAGCTAAGGCTTCCTTACCCTCGTAAAATATAGCTTCTTCTCCCCAGTAACCCCCAGGATAAGAAATTACATTGTCTTCTTTTTCAAGGGACTTGATTATTTTACCCCCTTTTAATATTTCCAGAGTCCCTTCAATTTCTTCATTAATGGTCTTCCATCCGGCCATATACTTACCGGTTATTGGCCAGAAATAAATTAGGGTCTTTCGGGCTGAGATATCGTTGCTATGGTCAGCCATAAAGTAAATAGTATTCTCACTCTGGGGAAGAAAGCCGCCACCATACCCTTTCCCGTTGAAAGCATTCCAGCGATAGACCAGTTGTTCTCTCAGGAGTGGTGCTTGAGATAAGCCCTCAGAAGCAAAAATAGTAAGAAAAATGGAACAGATCACCAGATAAAACGTAGTCCTTTTCATGCCTTTACCCCCTTTCTTTTAAGAATAAACATAGAGAGACTAAGTAAAATGACTGAGTAAATGATAGAATAAACGATGTTAAGAGTATAAATGAGATTGTTACCCACGGGGATGGAACCCATTCCTCGGCTTAGATAGGAGAAGGGAGAAATCCAATTTATTAGAGTAAAGATTAAAGAAAGAGTACCTCTTAGATAAATTAAAGAAGAAGATAAAGATTCTTCCGGCAACACGTTCAGGATAGAGCTGGCAAACCAAAGGGCTAAAAAAGCTAGCAGTATACCCACTAACCAGATAACTGAGCTTCTCACTCGGGTAGCCAGAGAAGATATAAACAGGCCAAAGCTAATGAAACAGGAAACCACAAAAATTGAGACCAGGAAAGCCTTGGCCAAATCAATGGTAAACCCCAAATTAGTTATGGTAGAGACAACCCAGAAATAAATACCAAAAAGAACCAGAACAATGAGATAAAGTATTATATCCTTAAAATACTTTCCCAGGAGATAAGAAAAGGAACTTACTGGCCCATACCAGAGCACTTCCAGGGTTCCCTGTTCTCTTTCTCGAGAAATAGAGATTGCGGAAATGAATACTAAATATAAAGAGACTATAATTACCGACCAGGAGAGAGGGGTCTCTAGGGGGTAGGAAGTTATCATTATAGTGTTTTCTTTGAGAGTGTTGAGGTGACTGTTTAACATCCAGGATGAAATCAGAAAGGAAACAAAAACAGCTATATAGATTCCCCACCCGCGGAGAGAAGAAGCTAATTCCCTCTTGGTTAAAGTTCCCATGGTATTCATTGATATAGATAGTTTCTTTTGAGACATTTTTCCTTCTCCTCCGGTTAACCGTTATTTGCTTTCTTCGAAAAGACGTACGTCATCCACCGTATCTTGAAAATCTCCCTGGGGAGTGTGTAAAGTTAGCTCCAGAACGCCGTATTCTTCTGTTTTCTTATCTATTTTTGCCAGTTTGTTCCAGGGGATAAGTCCTTTGTATTTAGCCAGATATGCAGTGGGGTCCCAAAACACTTCTATGGGACCCTCAAAGATTTTTCTCCCCTTAATATAATCATTCTCTTCGCCGATTCTGACCCAGAGAGTACCCTTTAAAGTTACCGGGAGATAAGGGAAATCAGTAATTCCAATATCCTCGCTGTCGGTCAGTCGGACCTCTAATATTATCCCGTTTTTCCCCTCTATCTGTTTTATAATCCTGTCCAAATTATCCTTATCCCGGACATCGGGAGCAACCTCTCTCAGAGAAGTTAGATTGTTCAATATTTTATCATATGATTCGGTGAAAACGATAATTCCCGATAAATCAGGAATCTCTTTTCCCACCATTACAAAATCAAGAGGATTCTTACCTTTTTTTATTTTGAGCTCTTGGGTAAAATCTTCATAATAAGGAGCCGAGGCCTTCAAGGTATAAGAACCAGGAGGAATGTGGGTTAATTCGAAATCCCGGCTGTGATATAAAATGCTTGAGCGGTCATCCACTACAATATGGAGTGCTCTTACCGGATCTCCAGATCCTTGAGTTACAACTGTTCCCTGAACGATTCCGTAATTGGGTTGACCTAAGACCAAATATATGCTTATTCCTATAATTACTATTACTAGGGCAATTATGTAGGGTGCAGCTTTTTTCATTTGTCTACCTCCTTACCGCCCCGGGCCAGCAAAGAAATGTTTTCTCGAGTAATAGTAATAAAAGCTTCCTCCAAACTCATCTCTCGTACCTTCATTCCCAAAACTATCCCTCCCTCCCGAGTAATTGCTTCGGAAATATCTGCCCGGTAGTCTTTGTCATTTTTCACTTCCAGAATTGTCAGATTCTTCTCTTGAGTGACGTCTTTGACAAAGTCAAAGGAAGAAAAAATATCTAACATTTTCTTGGGAAGTTTAGCTACTTCTACTTCTATTTGTATAAAATCACTAAGTCGATGCTTCAAATTTTCCATGGTGTCCTCAGCCAACAGTTTACCTTTATTGATAATTCCCACTCTCTGGCAAAGTCGCTCTACCTCGGATAAGAGATGAGAGGATATGAAAATAGTCCTCCCTTTCTTGTTTTCCTCCTCAATTAAATCTCTTACTTGTTTGATTCCTGTGGGATCCAAACCAGAGACTGGTTCATCCAGGAGGAGCAGGTCCGGATTATGAAGGAGGGCTCGGGCAAATCCAATTTTTTGTTGCATCCCCCGAGAAAAAGCTCCTAATTTTCTATTTTTAACCTCTAATAAATCAACGTAAGACAGTAATTCGTCAATTCTTTTCTTTCTTTTCTTTTTGTTTTTTGATCCATATAGTTCGGCAAAGAAATCCAGATATTCACCAGCACTCATTTCTTTATATAGATACTGCTTTTCAGAGACAACCCCAATTCTCCTCTTTATTGACAGAGAATTTTTGCGTAGTTCCTCCCCCATTAGGTGAATTTTTCCGCTGGTGGGTTTCAAAATTCCCAAAAGCAGGAGAATGCTGGTGGTTTTCCCGGCCCCATTAGGCCCCAAAAAACCGTAAATCTCTCCTTCTTTTACCTCCAGGTTCAAATTGCTTACGGCTCTGAATCCATCATACTCTTTGGTCAAATTCTCGGTTCTTATCATTTCTACCTCCTGGTTTCTTAAGTTACCAAGAAGACAACAGCATAAATTTACAAATTATTTTAGCACAATCGAAATTTTTGTCCAGAGTCAAAAATCAAAATCAACCCCAAAAACATTAACATATTTCTCTTATCTTTAGGTGGTTTCTTGTCAATTGTCCGATCAAATCTATTTTTTCGGTATCATCTTTAGTTAGTAGCGGTGGTAAACTATCAATTCGCTTGGTTATTTGATATGTATCCAAAGGCACAAGCAGCAACGGAATATTGCGGTCGGCCGCTTTTGAAATGATATTTGACGGAGGTAAAATGTTGTTGGTAAGAATTATACAGGCAGTGTCGCTATTTAGGGCAGCAAGTATCATATCATTCCGGTCACCGCTGGTTATTATGAGTTTACTTTCTTTTCTAAATAGTGGTTTTCGAAGAGCGGCATCAGCGGACATAGCCCCAACGAAAATGTTCTTTACAACCTTATTCAGTCCGCCTTGGCCAGCCAGTACTTTAGCAAACAGGTAAGAAGACAAATAGTCAATTGAAAAATGTGTTAGTTCAGCCTTATAAGGAATAATACCAAGTACATTTATGCCCATTTCGGTTATGTTACCCAGATGGGTAGTTTGGAAATCCTCTGGATCATGCACTTTGTTTATAATTATACCTCCCAAGTGGCTGTCTCCGACATCAAGATAATCTTTGAAAAATGTGATATCATCAACGATGGAGTCCTCGTTCCCACTAATAACAATGAGCAGCTTACCGTCTATATACTTGGCCACTGATAATGCATCAAGATGTACAGAGATACCATATGTTAGGTTTTTTCCTCCCTCAATAAACAGAATATCTTTATCTTGCCCCAACTTAGATATGCTTTCCAGGAGTTTCTCTTTTATTCCCTCTTCATCGTACATATATCTGAGTTTGGAGTATTCAAACCCAATACTCATATCCTCTGGATTTTCTTTTAAAGTCAAAATATTTGCCACCAAGGCAGAGTCATAATCCCATAATCGTTTCTTATGGTAATGCAATCTGTCTCCGAAAGGTTTCATATACCCAATTTTCTTTCCCGAAGCCTTGGCTAGGCCCAAGATTACACTGGTTTTACCAGCGTTTTTGTGCATTGATGCTATCACTAACTTCTCCATTTGTATCACCTCCCTACTTTGGAAATTATGATTCTCGCATCCACGGCTTTCGCTCCCTTACCTTCTTGATATATTACCAGAGGATTAATTTCTATATCTGAGATACCAGGGTTTTGTTGAAGTATTGTGCCTAATTTGATTATGGTGTCAATCACACTATTGATATCCTTTTTTTTCTCTCCTCTGACACCCAAGAGAAGAGGATATGACTTAATTTCTTCTATCATAGACATCACTTCTTTTTTGTTTAAAGGAAGGGCTCGGAATGAAACATCATGCAGAACTTCCACGTATATACCTCCCAGACCAAACATAACCAGGGGACCGAATACTCTGTCCCTTCTAGCACCAATAATAATTTCGGTGCCCGAAGAGACCATCTCCGAGACCTCAATTCCTTCCAGAATGGCATTGGGTTCATGTTCTCTACAATTATGGATTATGGCCTGATAAGCATCCATTACTTCATTCCTGTTTTCCAGATCTAAGGCAACCCCATCAACATCACTCTTGTGAATTATGTCCTTAGAGACAATTTTCATTACCACCGGATAGCCAATTTTCTCAGCGTACCTTACTGTCTCATCAATATTGTGAGCTAGATAGCTTTTGGGTATGGGAATATCTGCCGCTTTCATTATCTCCTGTGCCTCGTGTGGTAGAAGGAACTGTCTTTGGTCATTTCCAACCTTTTTGATGATACCTTCAATTACCCGCTGATCAATTTTCATTTCCTCCGTTACATCGGTCGCATCTATCGGATGGTTTACATTACGGTAATAAGCGTACATTACCCCTAAACACGATACTGCCTCGTAAACATCAGGAAATATGGCTATGCTCTCAGCTTGGAGACGGTTTATGCAATTCTCTGTTTTAACCCCGCCCAGGAAAGAGAAGACAATAGGCTTTACTGGCTTATTCTTCGAAAAAACTTTTTGTATTGTCATGGGAAGTTTTTCAACTTCAAGAACCGCTGTTTCACAGCCTAGACAAATAATGGAATGGATCTTTTTATTTCTCAGCCCGATATCCAGAGTACGTTCATAATCCTTAACCTTGGCTTGACCGGTAATATCCACCGGATTCTTGACCGAGCCGAATTCCGGAACTAAGTCCGAGAATACTCTTCTTAAAGTTTCAGGATCATCGTAGAGACTTACGTCATAGGCTTCGCAGGCATCGGCAGCCAGAACACCCAATCCACCTCCGTTGGTGATGATTAGGGTATTCTCTCCTTCGGGCATGGGCGAATTGGAAAGGAATTTACACCAGATAAGGGCTTCTTGGACGTTTTCTGCTCTGATGACTCCGCATTGTTTCATAATTTCGGAAAAGATTTCGTCTGCACCGGCCAGGGCGCCTGTATGCGATGCCGCTGCTACTGCGCCGCGCTTTGATCTACCTGACTTTATCACAATGGTGGGTTTCTTCCTGGTTGTTCTCTTGAGCACTTTGATAAGTTTCTCTCCATCTTTTATTCCCTCAATGTACATAAGGATGACTTTGGTATTTTGGTGCGAGACCAGGTATTCCAGAAGGTCGGCTTCGTCGATATCTGATTTATTTCCCACCGAAACGACGGCCGAAAGACCAATATTTTCGGTTTTTGTCTTACCAAACATAGCAATACCCAGAGCTCCACTCTGGGTTATGATGGCAACATGGCCGGATCTTACATCTCTGGGGCCAAAGCTGCAGTTTATAGGGGCTATAGATGAGTATATGCCAAAGATATTTGGTCCCAAAATGCGCATTCCATGCTCATGGGCATAGGTAACAATTTTTCTTTCCTCTTCAATATTTCCAATTTCCGAAAATCCTGAGGTTATGATCACTACAAATTTGACTTTCCTCCGGGCACAATCCTTAACCGCATCAAAGGTGTATTTAGCAGGTATGGCGATACAGGCCAGATCGATTCTGTCCTCAATTTCATCCAGCGACCTAGATACAGGAAGCCCCAATATCTCCCCGCCCCGGGGATTCACTGGATATATCGTCCCAGGATACCTACTGTATACAATATTTTCCGTGATTTTATACCCAATCTTATTTTTGTTATGTGATGCTCCTATGATTGCCACTGACCGTGGTTCAAAGAGATATTTTATCTGGGGAAGTCCGTCTTTCATTGTATTCCTTTAAAGGCCATCTTTAGTTCGTATATTCCTTCGGATCTTCTTCTTTCGATATCAAAGCCCATTTTTTCAAAGAGACTGAGCATTGGTTGGTTTCCCAGCAGTACCTCCGCGGTGAAGCCTAAGAGTCCCTGTCTCTTTGCCAAATAGGTCACATAAAGAAGTAATTCCATACCTATTCCCTTCTTCTGATAATCGTCTCTTACCACGAAGGAAACCTCAGCCGTATGCATGGGCTCGTTTATGGCGTATTGTCCCATTCCCACGATTTTCTCCTTGGGTTCCCCCCCTTCTATCACAGCTAAAATTACTGTTTCTCTGCTATAGTCAATGATGACAAATTCCTGCAAGCGCTCGTGCGGCATATCTTTTCGCACCGAGATAAACCGGCGATACAGACTTCTATCTGAAAGTGAGTAGAAAAAATTTTTTAGTAAAGATTCATCACTTATTCTCACCGGTCTCAACAGGATTTCAAGTCCCATTTTAGTGGTTCGGTGTGTTTCCAGTTCTTCCGGGTACTCTCCTCTTTTTCCCGGCACAAAAGCCTGGTCTTTGTATATTAGATTCAATTTTTTTGCTTCTTGCAGCAGCCAAGGTCTAAATTTTGGATGAGCTATAGCGATCAATTCGAGGGCACGCTCCCGAATATTTTTTCCGTGCAAGTAGGCCATTCCGTATTCTGTGACCACGTAATGAACATCGCCTCGATTGAGAGTGACCCCTGCTCCCTCTTTAAGATATGGTACTATTCTTGAGACTTCACCATTCTCCGCTGTTGATTGAAGGGCAAGTATCGTTTTGCCATTCCTCGACAAGACCGCGCCTCTCATAAAATCAGCTTGTCCTCCTATTCCACTGTAGAATGTCTTGCCGATGGATTCTGCAGTTGCCTGTCCGGTAAGATCTATCTCCAAGGCGCTATTTATTGCTGCCATGTTATCATGTTGGGCTATAATCAAAGGATTGTTTGTATATTCAACTGTTCTGAACTCTATCGCCGGGTTATCGTGAAGATAGTCATAGGTTTCTTTCTGGCCCATACAGAAAGTTGCCACTGTTTTCCCTCGGTTGATCTTCTTTTGCGTATTGTCAACAATGTCTCTTTTCATCAATTCGACGATGCCGTCACTTAAAAGTTCGGTGTGTACACCCAGGTGTTTTTTGTGGTGAAGGCTGGACAAAATTGCGTTGGGTATGCTGCCGTATCCCACCTGAATATTATCTCCATCTTCAATGAGGCGAGATACATATTTTCCAATCTGCTGAAAAATGCTGTTATCTACATCTTCTTGGGTTCCATATTCCAATAATGGTTCATCATAAGGAACTATAAAATCTACCTCCTTGGTGAATTTAATGCAATTATTTGACAAAGAATCGAGAAATGGAGTTAACCCACTGGCATTGCCGTAACATCCCAAGACATCTTTTCTTAAGGCATCCACGGTTAATAAAATGACATTTTTCATCTTCAGCCTCTTCTCCTCACCCGAGGGACTTCAAATTCCTTCTTGTTAGACCTGGGTAATCGGGATCATCTTTATATTCCCACACCATCTTACTGGTGACCGGATCTACCTTCAGAACCCGGGAGTAAGCTTGAGAAAAATGCACACAATGGGTTCCGTTGTCAAACAAGAGAATATTATAAAGAGACTTTCTTGAGAAACTACTTTTTCAACAGATAATAAAGTTTGCCCCAACAGTGCAGGCCACCAGCAATTCGTTCCGCTTCTTTCCCTTCCCCAAGATAAAGATCAACCCGGGCGGGGCCTTTAATCGCTCCTCCCTTGTCCTGATCAAAGACAAAATGGGCTTGCTGCTTCATACCCACCACCTTTCCTGAGAGATCAAACTGAGGAAGCTGATAAACTATGTAAGCTAAAGCTCCCGGCGGGAAAATGGCTTTATCAGTGGCAATGGACCTGGCCGGGGTAAGAATAGCCTGGATCCAACTGTAGGGTCCATCATTTTCCCTTTTAAAAAACACAAATCTATCATTAGCCAGAAGATACTTATCCATTTTTTGGGGATGTTTTCTAAAGTAGTTCCTTATACCCTCCATAGATGCTTCTTCCGGCTTCATCCAGCCATCCTTTACCAGAAGATAGCCCACACTGGTATAAGGTCTTCCGTTGGTATAGTCATAATTAAGCCAAAAAGTACTCCCGTCAGGTAGCCGGATTTTACCCGCCCCCTCAACCATAAGAAAAAATCTATCTATTTGGTCTCTTAGCCAGACTAATTCCAGGCCTTGACCAGTGAGAGTTTCTTCTTTAACAATTTCTTTTCGAGTCCAGTAAGGGACCGCCCTCCCTTCATTTATTCGGAAAACGAACTCCTGACCCGCCTTTCCAGGAAGAAAATCAGTCAAATTAAGAACAAATAAGTCGGCAGGTCGGCGGTAAACTGGCCAGCAGTAGTTCTGATCGGGTTGAAGGCTACCCTCACAGATAGGAGCAAAATATCCGGTAAAGAGAACTCTACCTTGCTCACCAGCCTGGAAAACGTCAAATCTCTCTCTGATTAATCGGTTGAGTTCCTCTGGGCTACTACTTTCTCTCAAGGTCTGAAGAAAAAGTTGGGCACTATCCATTAAAAGAGAAGGACTCACTCTTCCTTGACCAAA
>AQRW01000158.1 GCA_000402295.1 Candidatus Aerophobus profundus SCGC AAA252-L23 | reverse complement strand
TCAAAAGAAGTGTAGCCAGAGACATTACTCTGATGAAATATGTAGGGATCAAGCCAGTAATAGTCCATGGTGGTGGAAAGGCTATAACTACATTTTAGTTCCTATAGTTCCTAATAGTTCTTTTGGTTCGTTTGGTTCGTTTGGTTCGTTTGGTTCGTTTGGTTCGTTTAGTTCGTTTAGTGTGATTCTTTGCTGTTCATCTTTGTTTACATTGACTCGTCTATGAGAACCAAAATAAACATGCCCATCACTTCGGGCGTAAAGTGTGTCATCACTTCCTCGACCCACATTCAAGCCTGGATGGTACTTGGTTCCTCTCTGTCGAACCAGAATAGTCCCTGTTTTCACAAATTGACCACCAAACTTCTTAACACCTAATCTTTTACCGGCGCTGTCTCTGCCGTTAGAAGAGTGACCCTGTCCCTTTTTATGGGCCATTTAATTCTCCTTTATGATAATATTCTCTGGTTATTCCTTGACCTCACTTACTCCAATTGCCAGAATAATTAGACCAATCGCGGCAACTAAGATACCCACAATTCCTTCCAGAAAAACAAGTACCCGGGGAGCGAAAATAACTATTAGCCATATCCCCACAGCCGTAGCCACCGCTCCTCCAATAATCTTCAACCACTTTTTCATCTTTTCCTCTCTTCATAGGATATGTTAGTCCGATACTATTTTTTTGTCTCAGTGAGTAATAGTCTAAATTTCACCAAGGTAGCCGCAACCTTCAGGTTGCGCAAAAGGGTTATGGTAGCCGCAGCTTTTAAGCTGCGCAAATAGTCGCAGGCTAAAGCCTGCGACTACCACTCTATCTTCACCAAAAAAAGGAAACTTACCGGTTATAAATCAGGGGAAAAAGAGAAACGTAAGCCGGGTTCTGTAACCGTAAAGAAATTACTTTCTCTACAGTGGTGATCATTCATCTCGAATCCAGGTTACCCTGGATCTCCAGCGGCCTACCCGAGGATAAACCTCCTATTTGGCCTTGCTCCAAACAGGGTTTGTCCGGCCAGAGAATCTCTTTTCTGCCGGTAGGCTCTTACCCCACCTTTGCACCCTTTCCCCGAAGGCCAGGTGATAAACTGCTTCCGGGGTGGTATTATTTTCTGTGACACTTTCCGTGAGGTCACCCTCCCTGGGTATTACCCAGTGTTTTTCTTGAGGAGCCCGGACTTTCCTCGAAAGCATAATAGACTTCCGCGATCACCTCATCCCCTTTTTCCCCTCACTGATTCTTTAGCTAATTTATCAGCTTCCTTATTCTGCTCTCTGGGGATATGAAAAAAATCTATCCGTTCAAAAAATCCCCTCAGATGTTGCACCTGTGAATAGAAAACAAAAAGTATAGGATTACGAACCCGGTAGATTCCCTGGAGCTGCCTTACCAAAAGTTCACTGTCCAGAAAACATTTTATTCTCTTCGCTCTCAGAGCTAATGCTTCCTCTAAGCCAAAAATCAAAGCCGCATATTCAGCCACATTATTAGTAGTAGTTCCGATAGATTGACTTATTTGCTTAACCAACATTCCCTTTTTATCATAAAGAACCACGCCAACCCCGGCCTTTCCAGGATTACCTAGGCTAGCTCCGTCGCTATAAAGAGTAACTTCATTAAAAATCATTTACTCCGATGAAATCAAGGTTACTTTTCTTTTGCTGAAGCCGGCTTCTTGATTTCCCTCTCTATATTTTCTATCTCTTTCCGGATTTTAGTGATTTCGGCACCCATTTTTTTTAATTCTGGATTACCGATTCTCTTCTCCAAATGAAGTCGATAAGCCAACTTACCCATCTCACGAAATTTCTCCTCCATCCTCTTCCTTTTCTGCCAGATCCGGGGCTTTATTCTAGCCATCTGGCCCAGCTCTTTTGTCTCACTGGTAAATTTCTCCAATCCTTCCTGAGTAGTCTTTTTAATCCTCTCTGTTAGCTCATCGATTTGCTTCCGCCAATCTTTTACTTCACTACCGCTCTTTCCCACTCCTTCCTGAACTACTCCTTTTATACTTTCCGTAAGTTTATCTGCTTTTCTACCCAACTCCTCTAAAACTCCCATTTTTCTCACCTCCTCGTTGTATTACGAGGGTGCGTCAACTAAATTACCTTATTTTTGAAAAACCTTGGGTAATAATTTAGATCTCCTAAAGGTAACCGCCGCTACCACTCTATCTTGGCCAAAAAGGGGTTCTCTGGGAACACCCAACGTTCTATAAACCCTATTTTTGGTAAAGATTACCTATTTTACCCTTCACCAGTTAATCGTTTGAGGGAAGGTCACATTAGGGCGCGCCTGAGAGGAGTCGAACCCCCAACCTACGGATCCGAAGTCCGTTGCTCTATCCAATTGAGCTACAGGCGCAGGGAGCGGGAAACGGGACTCGAACCCGCGACCCTCAGCTTGGGAAGCTGATGCTCTACCAACTGAGCTATTCCCGCCTCAAAAACCTCTACAAAAGTCTCTAAATAACTCTGAATGTCTGGGTAGTCATTAGCTCATATTATATCAAATTTTCCAGGAATGACAACTACACAATTTTCCCGATATTTTTAAGGCAGAATTTGGGTTCCAATTCCTTGGTCAGTAAAAATCTCCAAAAGAAGGGAATGCTCTTTCAATCCACTGATAATATGTACCTTTGATACACCCTTTTTTAGGGCAGATTCACAAGCTCTCATTTTGGCTAACATACCTCCCTGAATTCTTCCTTCTTTTATCATTCCCCAAACTTGTTTCAAACTCAAAGTGGAAATGAGGCTTCCCGACAGAGCCGATTCCTCCAAAATTCCTTCTACATCGGTCAAAAAAATAAGTTTTTCTGCCTTGAGGGCGCCGGCCAGGCCAGCGGCAACTATATCAGCATTTATATTAAGAGTTTCTCCTTCTTTGCTCATCCCTATGGGAGCAACTACAGAAATAAATCCTTCTCTTTCCAGAATCTCGATAATAGCAGAGTTTATCTTTTTTACCTCTCCCACCAGACCCAAGTTTTTGTCCTTACTTCGAGAGGCCAGAATAAGTTCTCCATCTTTACCACCTATTCCCACGGCTTTACCTCCGAATTGATTGAGAAGAGAAACTATCTGCTTATTTATTTTCCCCATCAGAACCATTTCCACAATTTCCATAGTTTCACTGTCAGTAACCCGGTTCCCCTCAATAAATCGGGGCTTTATACCCAGTTTTTCCATAAATGTAGTTATAGCCTTTCCACCACCATGGACTATTACTGGCTTGATCCCTACATATTTCATCAGAGTAATGTCTCTGGCTACACTTCTTTTGAGCTTTTCATCAGCCATAGCCTGGCCACCATATTTAACTACCACTGTTTTTCCCGAAAACTCCCTGATGTAGGGGAGAGCCTCTGCCAATATTTGAGCACGTCTAAGAGCATTTTCCAATTTCTCCCTCCAGAGAGAAGATAGCTTAACTGTAGGTTTTGTCAACAGAAACTCCGCCAGGTTTGGAGAAATATAGAGATTGACGGATGACTATAATCTGATAGAATTTCCCCCGATGAAGAAGTACGAATTTATTAATCATACTGCTGATTTGGGTCTAAAAATCCGCGGAAACACAGTCCCTGAGTTGTTTGAAAATGCAGCTTGGGCTATGTTTGATATTCTAGTCGACTTAAGTGGGGTAAGCTGCCGGGAACAGATGGAGCTAATTGTGGAAAGTGAGGGATGGGATGAACTCTTGGCTGATTGGCTGCGAAAGCTTCTTTCTCAATTTAATGGTTATGGATATATATTTAAAATATTTAAAGTGGAAAAAATAGACAAATTCCGCCTAGAAGCTACAGTTTGCGGGGAAAAACTCAATCTGAAAAAACACCGGCTAAAAACCGAGATAAAAGCAGTAACCTATCACGGATTACAGGTAAAAAGAGAGATGAAGGGCTGGCAAGCCCAGGTTATTTTTGACATTTAAATCAAAGGGAAAATGCCAGGGAAATTTTCCGGAAGCTAAAGGTCTTGGCTGGCCGGTAATATAAGGTTTTGCTATGAATGAATTTACTTTCAAGAAAATTGATGATTACCGCTGGGAGATCCCCCCCGTGGAGGAAATGCGGGTTCCCGGTAGACTCTACGCTGACTTTAAGATGCTTCAGGTAGTCAAAAAAGATAACACACCCTTACAAGTAAAGAATGTAGCTCACCTACCGGGGATTTTAAGGTATTCTCTGGCTATGCCTGACATGCACTGGGGATACGGCTTTTGCATCGGTGGGGTGGCCGCCACCGATCCTGCTCAAGGCGGGGTAATCTCCCCCGGAGGGATTGGCTACGATATCAACTGTGGAGTGAGGCTTGTCCGCACCAACCTGGAGCTGTCCCAGATAAAAAGTAAGCTCCCTTCTCTTCTGTCAACTCTTTTCTCCCAAATACCCTGTGGAGTAGGATGCACCTCTAATTTACATCTTTCCCAGTCTGATTTAAGAAAAGTCTTCGTCCAGGGAGCTAAATGGGCGGTAAGACAAGGTTTTGGAAGTCAAGAAGATCTGGAGCGGACCGAGGAATACGGTACTATGGAAGGAGCGGATCCTGACCGGGTCAGTTCTATGGCCTACAAGAGAGGGAAAAACCAGGTGGGAACGCTGGGTTCGGGAAACCACTTTTTAGAAATTGATTTAATTGATGAAATTTATGATGACCTGGTAGCCACGGTTTTTGGACTAAGGAGAGGAGCAATTGCCGTCATGATCCACAGTGGCTCTCGGGGCCTGGGTTATCAAATTTGTGACGATTACTTAACTGTAATGCGCCGGGCCGTACTTAAGTATAATATCTCTCTGCCTGACCGTCAGTTAGCCTGTGCTCCTCTTGACTCTCCGGAAGGACAGGACTATTTTAGCGCCATGGCTTGTGCGGCTAACTATGCCTGGGCTAACCGACAGGTAATGATGCACTGGACCCGCCAGGTTTTCCAGAGAGTACTTAATCTCTCACCCAGAGAGTTAGGAATGGAATTGGTCTATGATGTTTGTCACAATATTGGTAAATTTGAGAAACATTTGATTAAGGGAGAAAAAAAGTTAATTTTTGTCCACCGCAAAGGAGCTACCCGAGCTTTCCCGGCTCATCACCCTCAAGTGCCGGAAATTTATCGAAAAGTCGGCCAGCCAGTGTTGGTTCCGGGAGACATGGGGACCAATTCTTACGTAATGGTGGGCTCTGAGTTAGCTCTGAAAGAATCCTGGGGAAGTACCTGCCACGGGGCCGGTAGAGTAATGAGTCGATCTAAGGCTATAAGGGTTGCCCGGGGTAGATCAATTGAAAAAGAAATGGAAAAAAAAGGGATCTTGCTTATGGCCCGAGGCAGAGAAAATATAGCCGAGGAAATGCCCGAGGCTTACAAGAATATAGATCAGGTGGTGGAAATCGTAGAAAAAGCAGGACTTTCCCGAAAAGTAGCTCGTCTTAAACCCTTGGGTGTAATCAAAGGATAAATAGAAACCTGGGTTAACTACGGCTATTCATATTTTCCTGTTTAGTTTATACTCAATAGAATCCAGCAGTGCCTCCCAACTGGCTTCAATTATATTAGGAGAAACACCCACCGTTCCCCAGTGGCTTTCCTCATCGCAAGAATCTACAAGAACTCTGGTTTTAGCTCTGGTGCCGGCACCCATATCCAGTATTCGGACCTTGTAATCAGTTAAATGCATCACTTTTAGCTCAGGATAGTCTTGTTCT
Source organism: Candidatus Aerophobus profundus SCGC AAA252-L23 (assembly GCA_000402295.1). Classification (GTDB taxonomy): domain Bacteria; phylum Aerophobota; class Aerophobia; order Aerophobales; family Aerophobaceae; genus Aerophobus; species Aerophobus profundus. Next base: position 21,120 of record AQRW01000158.1, on the reverse strand, counting down.
AAAGCCTTTCGCAGGGCCTTATCCAGAGCATTAACCGGGCCGTTGCCCTCAGCCACGGTATGAATTATTTTCCCCTTCAACTTTAACTTGACCGTGGCCTCAGAGATAAGTTCTCCGTTTTCTCTCCTTTCCACGGTTACCCGGAAGCTCTCCAGGTCAAATAATTTCTTATATTCCCCGGTAATTTTCTTGGCCAGAAGCTCGAAAGAACCATCCGCACTTTCGAATTCGTATCCCTCATTCTCCATCTTTTTTATTTGTTTAATCAGCTTCTGGCTCAGTAAAACCATTTTTTTAGGATCAAGATTCCTTCCCTTAAGACGGTAGAGAACGCTACTCCTCCCAGATAGCTCACTTATGAGAATGTCTCTTTTGTTACCCACTAAAGCAGGATTTATATGTTCATAGGCTTTCCGATCCCGGGAAACCCCACTGGCATGGATACCTCCCTTATGAGCGAAGGCATATTTGCCGACATAGGGTTGATGCCCATTGTGAGGGAGATTAGCCAGTTCATTGACAAAACGGGAAATAGAGGTTAGAGACTTCAGCTTCTCTACTGCTAGACAGGGAATATGCATTTTGAAAACAAGATTCGGTAAAACTGAACATAAATCAGCATTACCACACCTTTCTCCGTAACCATTTATGGTTCCCTGAATGTGCTCGACTCCCAGTCTCACAGCAATTATAGAATTAGCCACCGCCATACCACTATCATTATGGGTATGGATTCCCAGGGGAGTTTCTATCTGGCTCTTGACTGATTCAACGATTTCTTCAATCTCATAAGGAAGTGAACTACCATTACTATCGCAGAGAACAAGACAATCTGCTCCCGCCAGGGAAGCTACCTGAAGAATCTTTAAGGCATACACCGGGTTTTCTTTGAATCCGTCAAAAAAATGCTCCGCATCAAAAATAACTTCCCGACCCCTTTTTTTCACATAAGACACCGATTCCTCTATCATCCTTAAGTTTTCGTCCTCATCGGTTCTCAAGACCTTTTGCACATGAAAAGCCCAACTCTTACCAAAAATGGTTACTACTTCTGTTTCGGCCTCAAGTAATTTTAGTAAATTGGAGTCTTCTTCCGTTCGGGTATTTTTCCTGCGGGTACTACCAAAAGCAGCTATTTTAGCTTTCTTGAGAGAATATTTCTTAATTTCACTAAAAAACTGAATATCCTTTGGATTGGAACCAGGCCATCCACCTTCAATGTAATCTATTCCTAACTCATCTATTTGGAGAGCTACCTCGATCTTATCACCCAGAGAAAAAGAAAGATTAGCTGCTTGGGTACCATCCCGTAAGGTAGTATCGTAAATTTTTACTTTCACAAGAATCCTTTTTTGGCATCATAAAGTTATTGAGTTAGTTTTGATTTCTTCCTTGATATATTCTTCCAATCCCCCTTGGTCAATTAACTGCTGAACAAACTCAGGATAAGGTAAAACAGCGTAACTACAGTTCTGAGATAAATTTTCAATCGTCCCCGTTTCTGAATCAATTTGTATAGTTTCTGCTTCATTAACTTCTTGCCAGATTTTGGGACATTCAAAAATAGGAATACCCATATTAAGGCAATTTCGAAAGAATATACGAGCAAACGAAATCGCAATAATACAAGCTACTCCTGCACCCTTCAGAGCCAAAGGAGCGTGTTCCCGGGAGGAACCACAACCAAAATTCTTTCCCGCCACTAAAATTTTAGCCTCTTTAACTTTAACCACAAATTTGTCATCCAGATCCTCCAGGCAGTGTTTGGCCAATTCCTCTTGGCTGGTGGTCACCAGATAACGAGCCGGAATAATTTCATCAGTATTGATGTTGTGGCCGTATTTTAACACTTTTCCCTTAATCTGCACCTTATTTTCCTCCTTTTGAGTAAATTGCTTTCTTTCTCAGAAAGAGTTTTATTCTCTTCTTAACTTCCCCGGGAGTGGGCACACCTCCCCCCAGTCTCCCATAAAACCCGAGGGGAGTCCTCCCTTTGACGGCTAATTGAACATCCTCCAGCATCTGCCCTTCACTCATCTCCAAAACAAAAATACCTCTTACTCTTTGAGACAGACGCTCCAGGACCTGGTAAGGGAAAGGCCACAAAGTGATCGGACGAAAGAGTCCAGAACTTATCCCTTCCTCTCTAAGTTCCGAAACAACTTGTTGGCAAACTCTGGCCATACTTCCGTAGGCTATTAGAAGAATGCTCATATCTTCTGTCTCTAAGATTTGATATCTCACTTCTTTCCGCATTCTTCTATATTTTCTCTGGAGTTTCTGATTATGTTCTTCTAGAAGTCCTTCTGGAAGAAAGAGAGATCTGATTAAATTCCTCTTTCTACCCCTGGCTCCGCTTACAGCCCAACTTTTTCCCCCCTTTCCTTTCCTAGCAAGTGGTTTTATTTCTACTCCTTCCATCATTTGGCCAAGGATGGCATCAGCCAAAACCATCACTGGATTTCGATACTTATCGGCCAAATCAAAGGCCGGAACCATAAAGTCAAACATTTCCTGTCCTGAATAAGGCGCTAAGACTATAAGATGATAATCCCCGTGACCACCTCCCCGAGTAGCCTGAAAATAGTCAGACTGAGCTGGAGCAATATTCCCCAGCCCTGGTCCACCCCGCATCACATTCACAATTACGGCGGGTAATTCTGCTCCAGCCAAGTAAGAGATACCTTCCTGTTTCAGACTAATTCCCGGGCCAGAGGAAGAAGTCATAGTCCTGGCCCCAGCCGCAGCAGCTCCATAAACCATATTAATGGCCGCTATCTCACTTTCTGCTTGAAGAAAAAAGCCACCTACCTCTCTTAATTTCTGCGCCATATAGGCAGGAATCTCTGATTGAGGTGTAATCGGATAACCAAAGTAAAAACGACACCCCGCTCTAATGGCTCCCTTAGCTAAGGCCTCATTTCCCGAAAGTAAAACTTTTTTCACTTCCATTTTATTGAAATAGTTTAAGGACTTTTCTTCCTCTATTTTTGTAATAGTTTAGTTTTCAAAAAGGTAGCCTCAACCTTTAACTTGCACCAATAAACGCAGGCTAAAGCCTGCGGCTACCGGATCATAATAGAGGAAATAAAGCCTGCGGCTACTCGACGAACCAGACGAACCAAATAAACGAGATAAACGGACTCAACGGAATCAACGAGATGAACCAGCGTTACCGACCAACCAGACGAACAATATCCTGATAGGTTACCAGAAGAACTAGGGCCATTAAAATTATGAAACCAAGATAGTGAATTAACTCTTGTTTGGCCATATTAATAGGCCTACCCCAAATTCCCTCAATTATTAAGAACAAAAGTCTGCCACCGTCCAGAGCCGGTATGGGCAGTAGATTAAAAAGACCTAAGTTGATACTGAGCAGAGCAGTGAGAGCAAGAAAATTAACTGCTCCCATTCTGGCGCTCTGCCCAACGAACTGGACAATACCAACCGGCCCGGTAAACTCAGCCGGGACCGTTCCTTTAATCATTCCCCCCACGGCCGAAATAATTACCCCGGTTATGAAAACAGCTCTTTCCGCTCCTCGACCCAGTGCTTCCAGAGGATTATAACGGACATAAACCATTGGCTGACTAATACCGATAATCTTTTTTTTTAGCTCCGGATCAAATATCGGCTTCATCTTAACAATGAAGGTTTGAGTTTTTCGCTCTATTGATAAAGCAAGAGTTTCATCACCACCTTCTGTTATTAGAAGAGACAGCTCATTCCAATTGTGGACAGGACGACCATTAATTTGAATTATGCGATCGCCAGGTAAAATCCCCGCTTCCTCAGCAGGAGAATTGACTACTACTTGTCCCACTATGGTCTCATTAATATTGACAGTATAAAATCCAATCATAAAAACCGCCGCTAACAAAACTATACTAATCAAATAATTCATCAGGGGACCGGCACAGATTACCAGAATACGTTGGCCCAGTGATTTGTTCTGAAAACCATCTTTAGTGTTTTCTTCTCCCGGCTGCATTCCGGCGATTTTCACATAACCTCCTAAAGGAAAAGCCGAAATAACATACTCGGTTTCCCCTCTTTTTATTCCCCACAGGCGAGGGCCAAAACCAAAGGAAAACTTATCCACCCGGATACCAAATTTTTTAGCCATCAAGAGATGCCCCAATTCATGAGGCAGAATAAGGATAATAAACACGATTACCACAAAAATTAGAGTAAACATTCAGTCTCTCCCTGTTTTTTTGACCCAGCAAAATTTTAAACAACTCGCTTGTGAACAGAGGCGACTCTAATCGCCCTTGGTAAAGGTAGCCGCAACCTTTAGGTTGCGCTTGTTTTTCGCCGGCTAAAGCCAGCGGTTAGCCAAATGGAACTGTTAATTCCTAAGTCTGGTCTCTGCGCCGACCAGCCGTTAAGCTAAATTTTTATTTGTTAAGCTGCTATAAACAATTGGTAATAGTAGTAAAAAAAAGGAGCCACAAATATTATACTGTCAAAACGATCCAGTACTCCCCCGTGTCCGGGAAGAAACTTACCGAAATCCTTGATTCCCAATCCTCTTTTGAGCATGGATTCAAAGAAATCTCCCAACTGCCCCATTACCCCACCCAGACCACCTAAAGCCAGGATATGATACCAGGGCAAAGGAAACCACCAGCATGAAATCAGAGCCCCGGCCAGACTTAAACTTATCGCTCCCATAAGCCCTTCCACTGTCTTATGGGCACTCAGGGTAGAAAAAAAGCGGTGGCGGCCCCACATTTTTCCCACAAAATAAGCTCCACTGTCTCCCATCCAGGTAATGAAAAAAGTGGTGAGAACCAGCCATTTTCCCATTCCAGGAGTTGCCCGGAGAAGAATCAGATAGCTAAGTAAGAAGCTTACATAAAGGATTCCTGTTAGAGAAAAGGAAATATCCGTCATCACTCGGGAAATCCGGAGGAGAAAGAACTGATGTAAAAAAACAAGAAAAATTATCACGGTCAAAACCAGAGGAATAGCCCTTTCCCCAGCAAAGAAAAACAAAAGGGGAATCAAAATACCTAGACTAATATTATAAAGCGAAACAGATTTATCTTTCTTGTCGGCGACGGCCCGAAAAAATTCATATAGAGCCCATCCAATTATGGAACACGTTAAGACCAGAAAGAATAATTGATGATTACACAAAATTACCAGAACAAAAATAGGAACAAAGATAATAGCTACCAGACACCTTTTTAGAACGACCTTATTCTTGGCTAATTCCTCCAAATCTCCTCTCCCGATTAGCATAGTCCTGGAGAGCTCCAAGAAACTCTTCTTTCCCAAAGTCAGGCCAGAAGGTGGTAGTTATCCACAACTCGGTATAAGCAATATACCAGAGCAAAAAATTGCTCACCCGAAAATCACCTCCCGTGCGGATAAGTAAATCAGGATAAGGTAAATCGACCATATACAGATAATTTTTGAACAGGGTTACATCTATTTCCTCAGGACTAAGCTCTCCCTGCTTAACTTGGCTAAATAGACTACGCACAGCATCCACTATTTCCTCCTGACCTCCGTAGTCTATGGCCAGATTAAGAATAAATTCTCTATTTGGCTGAGTGTGACTCATTACCTCTTCAATTTTCCTCACCAGAGACGAAGGAAGACGATCTCTTCTCCCAATCACCCGAAGCTGAGTCTTTTTCTTCATTAGATCTTTCTCTTCCCGCACCAGATAAGCCTTGAACTGTTCCATTAGAAAATCAATTTCTCTGCGGGGCCGATTCCAGTTTTGCCGGGAGAAAGCATAAAGAGTTAGAATCTTTATCCCTAACTCCGAGCAAATATCCGTAATTCCCCTGATTTTCTTCATCCCAATTCGATGACCCTCAATTCGGACCAGTCCCTTCTTCTTGGCCCACCTACCATTACCATCCATGATAATGGCCACATGTTCAGGAAGTTTCTGCTCCGGCTTAGTCAACATTTTTTATTTTCTTCCCCCTCAAGAAAAAGAGCCAAGGGAGACTAAAGTCTCTCCTACCCAAGTAGAGAGTTTTAATAACTTATCGAATCTTGGGCTGAAGTCAATAGAAAGTTAATACCAGGTACCTGAATACTTACAAGGAATATCGTATTTTCACCTCTCCACCAAACTAAAAATAAATACCGCCTCAGCGGCGATTTCTCCCTCCACAGTACTAATAGCCTCCACTTTGCCAGTTTTTTTCCTCAAATTCAACATTTTTACTCGGGTAATTAATTGATCTCCGGGAAACACCGGATTTCTGAATCGAGCCTTATCAATCCCGGCAAAATAGGCTAACTTACCCTGGTTCTCGCTCTTCCTAAGAAGATAAACCCCGGCTACTTGAGCCATGGCCTCCACAATTAAAGCAGCAGGAACCACCGGATGCCCGGGAAAATGACCCTCAAAAAAGGGCTCGTTTACGGTGAAATTTTTTAGTCCCACTATTTCCTGTTTACCTATACTTAGAATCTTATCTACCAGAAGAAAAGGATAGCGGTGAGGAAGTATTTTTTGGATGGCCTTTATATCCAGAGAAATATTCTCCTCATTTTCCCTTCTGATCAACTCCTCCATCTTTTGAGCCAGTTTCACGTGGTAAAGGTGCCCCGTTTTAACGGCTACTATGTGAGCTTTAACGGGTTTTCCTATTAAATACAGATCTCCAATTAAATCAAGTATCTTGTGACGAACAGGCTCGTTGGGAAATCTAAAGCCTTCTTTATTGATCACTCCCTTAGAATCGATCACTACAGCATTTTTTAGAGAACCACCCCGGATCAGACCTTTCTCTTTGAGCATCTCAATCTCTTCCATAAATCCGAAAGTTCTTGAGGGAGCAATTTCCTCAACAAAAGTCCGTTCATTGATCACAAATTCAGCAAATTGGGAATTTAAAAAACTATGAGAAAAATCCACCACGTAGGTTATTCTAAATTCATTAGCCGGCACCACTATTAATCTTTTATCACCCTGTCCTATCCAAAAGGGCTCTCTGACCTTAAAAAAAGAACGTGGTTCGTCTTGCTCCACGGTACCCGTTCTTTGAATAAGTTCCACAAAAGGAAGGGCACTACCATCTCCGGCGGGAAATTCTTCACCATTCATCTTAATAATAATATTGTCCACTCCCAGGCCGGAAAGAGCAGCTAAAATGTGCTCCACAGTGGTAATCTTAACCCCCCCTTCTCCAATACTTGTCCCTCTCATATTACTAACTACTTTACAGGCTTTCGCTTTAATCCAGGGAGAATCTGGCAAATCCGTTCTAACAAAAATTACTCCCTTGCCTGCACCAGCCGGCTCTAAAGTAACGGTAACTTCCTCTCCGGTATGCAGACTCATCCCCTTATAGCTAACTGTTTGCCTAATAGTCCTCTGGAACTCCACCTTTTACCCCTTTTGGCTCATCTTTTCCAGTTTCTCAATTCTTTGCAGAATATGAGGAAGACGATTTATAATGGCTTTTATTTTTTTTTGTTTTGCATGAGGACGAGCCGGAAACCCGGAAACAAACTGATTTGCCGCAATATTCTTGGTCACCCCGGATTTGGCTGCTACCACCGCATTTTCCCCCACAGTAACATGGTCAGTAACTCCGGCCTGACCCGCCAGTATAACACCTTTACCGATAGTCGAACTACCTGAGATACCTACCAAAGCTACTATAGCAACATTTTCCCCTACAGTAACATTATGAGCCACGTGAACCAGATTATCAATTTTTGAGCCCCGTCCTATGCGAGTTTCACCCAGAGTGGCTCGATCAATAGCAACATTAGCCCCAATTTCCACATCATCTTCAATGACCACTCGACCGAGCTGAGGTATTTTGTAATACGAGCCATCTTTCTGGCGAGCGAAACCAAAGCCATCCGAGCCAATAACCGTCCCAGGATGAATAATTACTCTCCGGCCAATAACGGTGTTGTCCATAATAGTGACCCGGGAAGAAACTCGGGTATCTTTACCGACCTCAACTTTTCTTCCCAGATAAACAAAAGCTGACAGACAAATATTATCACCCAACTTGACATCATCCTCGACAACTACGTAGGGGCCAATACTTACATTTTTGCCAATTTTTAATCTTTTCCCCAAAACAACTGTGGAATGGATACCTTGGAAATACTCTCGTTGAGGAGCAAAAAGTCCCAGAATCTGAGCAAAAGCCAGACGAGGATCTCCTACCCGAATAATGGGCTTGGGGAAATCTTTTACCTCCAGAGAGACAATAACTGCGGAAGCCTGGGACTGCTGAGCCTGGCGAAGAAACTTCCCTGAGGTAGCCAGAGCAATCTCTCCCTCCCTAGCCTCTTCAGGCTTGGCTACCCCCTGAATCAGTAACTGTTTATCTCCCACTACCTCTCCTTCCACCAGTTGAGCTAATTCTAATAAGGTCTTCCTCATTACCCCGCCTTGTTTTGTTGATAAGCCTGATTTAACTCACTCAGAACAGTATCGGTAAGGTCAAATTCTGCCTCAGGAGTAGCATATAAGAAAGCTATGCTGTCAAAAACGAGCCGATAACCATCTCTTTCGGCAATCTCTTTTATTTTACCCATTATGTCAGCCAAGATTATCCGGGAATACTCTTCTTGTTTCTTCTGAAAATCCTGGCTAATTGATCCTTTTAGATTGTTCACATAAACTTCTTTCTGGGAAATCTCGGCCTCTCTTTCTTTCCTGGCTGACTCAGTAAGCAGAAGTTCCTGAACTTTCAGTTCCTCTTTCAAGGCCATTAACTCTTTTCCTAAAGCTTGTAGTTCTCGTTCTCGGGTATCGAATTCAGTTTTTAATTGAGTCTCTAAGTCTACTTTTTTCAGATACTCATCAAAAACTTTCTGAACAGTTACATATCCGATTTTCACTACCAGTTCCGCCCTAACCGGTAAAGAGCTAAGAACCGCAAAGAGACAAAGTAATAAGAAAAAACTAACTGCCCCGGTGGTCAATCTCCTTAATCTCATAACTTATCCTCCCTTAAATGATTCCTGAAACACCCAGTTTATGAAGAATTTCCTCCTCTTTTCTCTGCATCTGCTTCCTTTTTCCCTGATCATTGTCCCGGTACCCGGCAAGATGCAACAATCCATGAATAACCAGAAGAGCCAGTTCCTCATTTAGTTTATGCTCCAGGTCTTCAGCCTGCCTGACAGCATTTTCTACTGAAATAACTACCTCCCCCACCATATCCTTAGTGGAAATAAACTCTCCTCCCAGAGGAAAAGCTAAAACATCCGTAGCTCTATCCCTTCCCAGAAACTCCTTATTTAACCGCCTAATTTCCTCAGAATCCACCAGGACTATTCCGGCTTCTTTTCTGCCCACGAACTCCAATTTTAAAGTAAGAGAGGCCGCTTTTCGCAACAAAGTAAAATCAACTTTCCTTTTTTGTCGGTTACTAATATATAACAACTTTCCGCCTGGTCTCAATTTTTAATCCAAAAGGTCTTGGTTTGAGCATCTCATCGGGATACCGACCCCGACTATGGATAATACCCGTGAGAACCCGAGTGAAAGCATCTCTTAGCTTATTTAATTCCTTCATGGTTAAATCACACTTATCCAGTTGGCCATCTTTTATCTTATTGTCAATTATTCTCTCCACCTGATTAACGGTGGCTTGGTGAGACTTGCTGGGTGAAAAACGAAATCCCGCCTCCACGGAATCAGCCAGCATGACAATAGCTGACTCCTTGCTGGAGGGTTTAGGCCCGGGGTAACGGAAGCTTTCCTTGTTCACCTTTTCCTTCACTCCGCTGGATTGCCACAGAGCCTTACGGTAAAAATAAGCCATCAGCCCCGTGCCGTGGTGCTGGGCGATGATATCCATCACTGCTTTGGGCAGGCGATAAATCCCGGCCAGTTCCAGACCATCGGCGACATGAGAAATGATTATCCTAGAACTCAGGTGAGGAGTAACACTCCGGTGGTAGTCACCTTCTTCACTGGGACTGTTTTCATAAAAAAAATGGGGACGGCTAAGTTTTCCTACATCGTGATAGTAAACTCCCACCTGGGCAAGAAGTGAATTTGCCCCAATACTCTCAGCGGCTACCACAGCCAGAGTACTTACGGTAGTGGTGTGATGAAAAGTCCCCGGTGCTTCCAGGGCCAGCCTCTTAAGAAGAGGATGATTTAGATCAGTAAGCTCCAACAGTTTAATATTGGTAGTAACACCAAAATAGGTCTCCAAATAAGGTAACAATATAGTAGCCAGAACTCCAGAGAATAGACCCCCGGCCACTCCCCAGAAAACCTCTCTACTTAGTTCCATAAAAGGAGCGCCTTTCCCAAGTTCAACACTCAAGATGAAAAGACCGCTAAAGAGCCCTACATAAAGTCCACTCTTAGTTAGATCAGTCCGCTGGCAGGTAGAAGGGGCAAAAAAACCGCCCACCATGCTGGCTAAAACTAATACCGGGAGAATCCTCAAGTTACCGGAAGCAAAAACAAAAAGAACACTTAAGAGAGTAGCCGAAAAAATGGCCAAAAAAGTACTGAAAAGAAGAGAAAGCAAAATGGCCAAAAAAGCAATAGGAATGAAGTAATTGGAAACAGAATCAAGCAGAATGGTAGTTTTTCCCATAAAAGCAGTGGAGATAAAGATAATGAAAAATAGAAAAAGAAATTTATGAGTAAGAAATTGTGAGGAAAAACGGCCGAGATAGGCTAAGATAAACAAAGTTACCAGACCTATCAAAAAAATCATAGGTAGTTGGTTGCTCTTTTCTACTGTGGAATAGGGGGAAAAAACAAATATTATCAGGAGGGCTCCCATGAGTCCTCCTCCCCAAATCCAGCCGGTCAGACTATTTTTAGAAAACAGTCCTTTTAGCCAGAATGAACTCCTCTTCACTCGGCCCTCACTTACTCTTCTTGCCATAATCAATCTTACCTTCGCGACTTTCGTAAGCCTCCACTATCTGCTGGACCAACCGGTGCCGCACTACATCTCTGCGGGTAAGGTAAATAGTCTGAATTCCTTTTATTCCAGTAAAAAGGGACTGAACTTGCACCAGGCCCGAAGACTTAGGTGGAGAAAGATCAATTTGAGTAATATCCCCGGTGATCACCACTTTGGAACCAAATCCCAGCCTGGTGAGAAACATTTTCATTTGCTCATAAGTAGTATTTTGAGCTTCATCGAGGATTATAAAGGCGTCATTGAAAGTTCTACCTCTCATATAAGCAAGAGGAGCAATTTCGATAATACCCCCTTGCAATAAGGATTGAAATTTATTAGCCAAAATCAAATCATAAAAAGCATCATAAAGAGGACGAAGATAAGGTTCTATTTTTTCTTCCAGACCCCCAGGTAAATATCCCAATTTTTCACCTGCCTCTACCGTAGGCCTGGTGAGTACCAATCTCACCACCTGCTCTTTCTGCAGAGCTGCCATGGCCATAGCCACAGCCAGATAGGTTTTCCCGGTCCCGGCTGGACCAATGGCGAAAACTACCTCGTTACGATACACCGTCTCTAGATACTTTTTTTGACCCTCGGTTCGCGGTCTTATCTTTCTACCCCGGGAGGCAGTAAAGACTACTGGAGAATCCTCTCCGTTAATTTGGAGCAACTTGTTTTCTTTAAGCTGACGTAAAAAAAATCTTATTTCCCTTATCTCGGGAAGATAACCTTCTCTTAACCGAGAGAGAATCTGGTGAATAACTTCCTGGCTTCGGGCCAGGCTAATTGCCCCACCTCTGATGGTAAGATAATCATTTCGGAAGACAAACTTTACCCTTAGCTCCTCCTCCAACAACTTTAAGGTTTCGTCATTTCTCCCACATAGAAGAGGACCTTCATTTCTATCTTTTAGTTCAATTCGCACTTCTCTCATTAAAAAATTATCTCTCGGCAAGTCTTCGCAGTTGATCGATGACTTCTTTTCCCAGATAATCAAAAAGTCGAGGCCCCGAGCAAGTCCGGGAAGAAAAATCTTCTCTTCTCCTAGTTTCACGGCCGGAGGCAATTTCTTTAAGAAAGCTCCGAGGAGAGTAGAGCAGAATATGCTTATCTACTACGGTCATCATTTCAGGATAGTCGAAAGTAACCACATAGATGTAATCATACCGGCTTTTGTTTCTGGAAACAAAGCTTTCAATATAGCAGTCGGCTGTCTGGCCGGCTCCCGTGAAAACAACTCTAATTAGATCAGTTAATTTCTCCACCACATTCTCTAGGGGACGACGGTAAGCATCAAAAACTATCCATCCTTCCACTTCTTCCTGACAACAATAACCCAAAACCTGCCTTATTAGTTCCTCTTGAGCCAGAGAGGTATCTTTCTCGAGCAACTTCTTCAAAAAAGGAGAACTGTAAATAACATTATAACCATCCACCAGATAAGCTGTTTTCATTCACATTTCTCTTTTAAAATAAAAAGGCGCCCTCTACTTTCCCGGGCACCCTTTCCTCTACTTAGTGGACTAATGCTGAAGAGGGAAGATAGTGCCTTACTCCAAGCTTTTTTTGCCTGGATACAAGTTTATCTTAGGATGAGGACTTATCTTCCCCCCATCTTTAAAGTACAGTTTCTTCAGTTTCTCGATCAAAAATGTGGATCCCCTCCATTTTCACGGAAAATTCGGCTGTGTCACCTGCTTTCAGAGTTACCTTCGGATCCAGACGAGCCACCAGAGTATTATCTTCATTCCTTATATGACACAGTTTCTCTGGGCCAAGAGGTTCTATAACCCACACAGAAGCCTTGAAGGTTGTCTCCGGAACAAAATCCTTAAACGTCTGAGTGGAATCCAAAAGCTCCGGTCGAATTCCCAGAACAACCTCTTTATCAATATATTTTTCTATCTTCTTGGTACTTTCTGGAGGCATACGCAGAGAAAAACCCTTACTGGTAATATAAACGTTCCCATTCTTTTTGACCAGGCTGCCGTCAAGAAAGTTCATCGAGGGAGAGCCAATAAAACCAGCTACATACTTGTTCACCGGATGGTTATAAACCACCTCGGGTCCATCTACCTGCTGAATCAAACCCTCATTCATAACTACGATTCTGTCCCCCATAGTCATAGCTTCCAACTGATCATGAGTTACATATATAGTGGTGGTCTTAAGTCGGGTATGAAGGTCCAGAAGCTCAGCTCTCATGGCAATCCTTAGTTTAGCATCAAGGTTGGACAGAGGTTCATCAAAGAGAAAGACCTTGGGGTTGCGGACAATAGCCCTTCCCAAAGCTACCCTTTGGCGCTGCCCACCAGAAAGTTCCTTAGGCTTACGATCCAGAAGTTCACGGATTCCCAGAAGTTCAGCCGTCCGCTTTACTATTTTATCAATCTCATCTTTAGGAACCTTACGTAATCTCAGCCCAAAGGACATATTGCGGTAAACATCCATATGGGGATAGAGAGCATAGTTCTGGAAAACCATAGCAATATCCCGGTTCTTAGGGGGGACATCGTTAACCAGCCGCTCTCCAATATAAATCTCACCGGAGGTAACCTCCTCCAGACCAGCAATAGACCTTAAAGTAGTAGTCTTCCCGCAGCCAGAGGGGCCCACCAGGATGATAAATTCTCCGTCCCCAATATCTAAACTAAATTTTTTTACCGCCATCACCTTACCAAAAACCTTGGATACTTCTTTTAAACGTACTGTGGCCACTCTTTCTCACCCCCTCAAAGTAATTTAATCATTCTTTCAGGAGGCGAGCCTCTCATGGACTCGCCTCCGTTTTTTTTGCCTCAATCTATTCCTGATCCTTAGAAGGAGCAGGAAATTTTACCCTCATAATCAGTGACGGCATCTCCACCAAATCCGTTATTGGTGTTGGTGACATCAAATACCAGGTTCACGCATTCAGACAATGGATAGCTGTACTCAAAGTAGAGTTTGGAGTACGCTTCCGGTGTAGGATATCCCGCACCATTGAGAGCTTCATCGGCATAGTTGTAACTGAAGACAAAACTGCCCATAGCTGCGGCGTCGTAGTCCATCTCCACATAGTATCCCGTCCCGGCTTCCAGATTCCCATCCTCGTATTCAACCAGCTCACATCCGTAATAGCAGGGATAACCCGAACAATAGTAGCGGGTCTTATCGGGGGTCCAGGTTCCGTATTCCGCAATAAAGGTCAGCGGGTCCATAGCAAAACTGGCCTTGGCTCCAAAAGCGTTTCCGTACCAGGTGTCAGATTTATCCGCATTGGAGTTGAACATAATCCCAAAGGTTAAAGGATCCAGGGCGAAGTCAATGCTGCCGCCAAGGTTGAAGATGACGCTGCTACCATCCGACCAGGCTACATCACAGTATGGTTCACACCAGCATTCGTAGTCATAGTAGTAGCTGTAGCAATCACACTGGCAGTCAAAGATCGTGTTGCAGTACGCTTCTTGCCCACACTGGTTGTTCACCACAAAGCTAAGGGTAGCCATCTCCAGCGGGAAAACAACCTTAATCCCCGGTTTTGAAGGAATGTTCACCTCATCATCCGGATCGGCTGCCCCGTAAATATCGTAGAGAGCAAAGCCTACTCCCGTGGGATACATAGTGAAGTCAAACATTGACCCATGATAGGTAATGTAAGCATCACATTCGGCCATGGCTCCTCCACCAATATCCAGCTCGGGAGAAACATTAAGCTCCCAGCTCCCACAGGTGGCCACGAAATGCAAGTCCACCAGTACATCACCGGCTCCAAACAACCCACTACAAGCTCCCTCCGCACTGGTACCCGTAATCTTAAACTCAATGGTACCACTCTGAGTAAAATCCACATCTGTAGCCATAGCTCCGGAAGCAAACACAAGAACAAATGCGGCCAGGATGGCACCTATTAATCCCTTTTTCATTCTACCCTCCTTTTATTAACTATATCTGGTCCCAATTCTTCCACCTCCAAACTAGTCTTCCCCCTCTGCTACCACCTCCTTTCCTCAGCTCTTCTTTTTTTTATTTTTATTCGGAAACTGTCAGAGGTCCCCTCTTCCTCCTCTATATATTACCAGTCTTTATTTAAACGTCAAGAGATAATTTAAAGAAGTCTATTAGTAAACTCAAAGAGCGCTATCCTCATCTTAACTAAACATAATAGTTTAGACTTCACAAAGGTAGCCGCAACCTTCAGGTTGCGCTTGTTTTTTCGCAGGCTAAAGCCTGCGGCTACCACTCTATCTTCGTTAAAAGAAGGTTCCCTCAGGAATACCCAAGATTCCCTGAACCTCACTTTTTAGGGGAACTTACTTGTTACAACTAAACTATACTACCCCGGCCCATTCTGTCAAGAACCTTCTCACTAGAAAAACCCACTTCAGAAAAATATAGCCTATCTTTTTATTTCTGTCAAGGATATCCTACCAACTTCTTTTGTAAAAGTCAACCACTTTCTCCTTTTTCAAGGTAGACCAGTTGGGCTTGTCTTTTCTTCAAATCGGCCCAGGCCACACTGGGACGGTCGGTCAGCCATCCTCCACACTCGCCTGGGTTAACCAAAAGGAGAGAACCTTCCTTCCTTATGAGAGGCTGGTGAGTGTGGCCCCAGACAATTAGGTCGGGAGAGAAGGCCTGAATTTCTTTTCTCTTGACCGGCTGATGAGAGAGTAAGATGGAATAACCCTTCTTTTGGAAAAAATAAGGAGAAGTATGAATCTCACCAATTTGACTAATTTTTTCCCTCAGGCCTTTTTTCTCCCCGTCGTTATTACCGAAAACTCCGATCAAAGGACAGGAAAGATATTTAAGTTTTCTTTCCACAAAGGGAGCAATAAAATCTCCCGCATGAAGAACCAACTCCACTCCCCGCCGGTTGAAAAAACTCACCGCCTGTTCAATTAGAGGTAGATTATCGTGAGAGTCAGCCATAATTCCTATTAACATTATTTTTGCTCCTTTACCATCTTCCAGAATCCTTCTTCGCTAACCACCGGCAGCATCAACTCTTTAGCCTTATTATACTTGGAACCAGGGTTTTTACCGACCACTAAGAAGTCTACCTCCTGGCTCACCCGGCTCACCGCTCGACCTCCCAGACTCTCCACTAAATCCTGGGCTTCCTTCCGGGAAAAATGCTCCAGGGCACCGGTAAAGACAAATTTCTTTCCCCAGAGAGGCTGAACTTCTTTGGGAGTAACTTTTTCTTCTTTCATCCGCATACCCTGCTTTCTAAGTTCCTCAATTAACTTCTTGTTTTCCTCTTCCTTAAAGAAAAGAACGACGGACTGAGCCGTGCGGGGACCTATCTCGTTAATGTTCTCCAATTCCTGGACGGAGGCTCGGGAAAGTTCCTCCAAAGAAGAGAAATGTTTGGCCAAAATTTTAGCTCCTCTATCTCCCACATAACGAATTCCCAGGGCAAAGATAAGTCGACTCAAAGACTGATTCTTACTTTTTTCTATCTGCCCTAAAAGATTGAGAGAGGATTTCTCTCCCATTCGCTCCAGAGAATCTAGAGTCTTCTTCTCAAGTCGATAAAGGTCGGAGATATTTTTAATAATTCCTCTATCTACTAATTGCTCAATCAGTTTATCCCCTAACCCTTCAATGTCCATAGCTGTTCTGGAGGCAAAATGAGCGACTTTCTCTTTGAGTTGAGCCGGACAAGCCGAGCCAATACACCTGACTACCACCTCACCCTCCAGTCGAACAACTCTGGCCCCACAGACCGGACAAAAAGAAGGCATATCAAAGATTTTCTCTTTTCCTCCCCTTTTACTTTCCAGTACCCTGATTACCTGAGGAATTATATCCCCTCCTTTCTCTATAATCACCGTATCGCCAACTCGAATATCCTTCCGTCTGATTTCATCTTCATTGTGCAAAGTGGCCCTGGTGATAGTTGTACCGGCCAAAAGAGTTGGGTCAAAAATGGCCACCGGGGTAAGAGCTCCCGTCCTTCCCACCTGTACTTTAATCTCCCTGATTCTAGTGGTAGCCTGTTGGGCCGGAAACTTATAGGCGATGGCCCAACGGGGACTCTTAGAAGTAAAACCCAAATGGGTTTGCTGCCTAAGATTGTTTACCTTTATGACCATTCCATCCACATCGTAATCAAGCTCTTCTTTTTTCTTCCGCCAGAGATCATGGTAGAAGATTATTTCTCTTACATTCAGGCAATGCTTGAAATGAGGATTTACTCTAAATCCCCATTTTTTCATTTTATCAAGAGCCTCCAGATGAGTAACTGGTGGGTAAGTGGTAGAAAAACTCAGGTTATAAATATAAGTATTTAGAGGTCTTTCACTGGTAATTCGAGGATTCAGAAGTTTGAGAGATCCGGCGGCGGCGTTGCGAGGATTAGCAAAAAGAGACTTTCCTGTTTTCTCTCTCCGGTTATTAAGGTCTCTAAAACCGGATTTAGTCATATAAACCTCTCCTCGTACTTCTAACCGACCGGCAATCTTTTCCCTGAGTTCCAGAGGAATACTTCGGATGGTTCTTAAATTAGCCGTAATATCATCTCCTCGAAATCCGTCTCCCCGGGTCGAGCCGCGGACAAACTTTCCTTCTTCATAAATTAAGGAAATAGAGACCCCATCTATCTTTAACTCCACCACATAGTCAAATTCTTCTCCCGGAAGTTCTCGATGCAGCCTTCTTTCAAATTCCTCAACTTCTTCCTGAGAATAAGTATTCTCCAGGCTGAGCATAGGAAGAGGGTGTTCAACGGTAGGAAATCCCCCCACCGGCTCACCTCCTACTCTCTGAGTAGGAGAGGTGGGAGTAATCAAGGAAGGATATTTTTGCTCCAGTTCCCGGAGCTCTTGGAATAACTGATCGTATTCATAATCAGAGATTTCCGGATTATTTTCCACATAATACTTATGGTCGTGATAACTAATCTCTTGGCAAAGTTTCTCCACTCTTTTCTTAATCTCTCTGGCTATCACCGTTGCTTCCTTTTCTCTATCGCAAAAACACCCGGCCCTTTTTTCTAACTGCTAGCCGCAGGCTTTAGCCTGCGCTTATTTGCGCAAGTTAAAACTTGTGGCTACGGCAACTTACCGCAGGACTCCGCTAAGTTGAGGTAATTTCTTGAGGCTAATTCTGACGATTTCCTCGGCCAGTTCCTCGACCGAGGAAAACTCATCTCGATTAAGCCAGATAATACGTTCATCCTGATTAAACCAATTTAACTGGCGCTTAGCTAAGCGCCGAGTATCTCGCTTAATTAACCTGATGACTTCCTCGAGAGAATATCTACCCTCAAGATAGTTGATAACCTGGCGGTAGCCTACCCCCTGCATAGCCGGTAAATCTTCCCTATATCCCTGATGGAAAAGAGCCTTTACTTCCGAAACTAATCCTTGTTCAACCATTCTGTCTACTCGGGAATCAATATTTCGGTAAAGTTGGTGACGAGGTAGCCTCAAACCAATCATAATTGCGTGGGAAAGAGGTCGGACAGATTGTCTCTGAAAAAAGGAAATAGGTTTTCCGGTAATCTGATAGACCTCCAGCGCCCGGCATATCCTGACCAAATCATGAGGATGAATAACCTGGGCTGCCTCGGGATCAACCTTCTTCAGCCTGAGGTAGAGAGTTTCTTTCCCTTTTTTTTGAGCCTGTTTTCGGAGACTCTCCCTCAGTTCAGGATCGGCACCCGGTCCGGAGAAAAGACCATCTATTACCGCCTTAATATAAAGACCGCTTCCTCCCACCATAAGCGGAAGAAAGTCTTTTTTCTGAAGGGTATGAATGATTGAGCTCGCCCTTTTGGCAAACTCAGCGGCACTGAAGACCTGATCCGGATTAACTATATCAACGAGATGGTGAGGAAACTTACGGCGAATTCCGGCCGACACCTTAGCGGTACCTATATCCATCCCCCGGTAAACCTGTCGGGAATCAGCCGAGATAATCTCTCCCCTTATCTTCTGGAGAAGAGTTAGGGCTACTTCTGTTTTACCAGAGCAGGTGGGACCACTTATTATCAACAGAGCCTTCAACACTTTAGCTTTCTTCCTCGTGAGGCCCAGCAGCCTGACTGTAAAACTTCTACTCTCACCAGATGACCAATGAGCTCCTTTTCTCCCTGGAAAATAATCACCTTATTGGTAGTCGTTCGTCCCTGCAGTTCCTGAGGATCTTTAGGAGAGGGGCCTTCCACTAACACTTCCCTAGACTGACCGACCAGAGATTTATTGTTTTCCTGGGTAATTTGCCGTTGGAGCTCAATGAGTTTTCGAAGTCGGGCCCCGCTTATGGGAGCAGGAATATGACCATTAAATTTAGCCGCTCGAGTACCTTTAAGAGACGAATAAATAAAAGTGAAGCTACCATCAAATTTGACCGTCTTTAGCATCTCTAGAGTATCTTCAAAATCCCTTTCTCTCTCACCAGGAAAGCCCACAATAATATCAGTAGTAAGACTTATCCCGGGAATAGCCTGGCGGACCTTTTCCACCAACCTCAGATATTCCTCTCTACGGTAACCTCTTCCCATTTGCTGTAAAACATAATTTGAACCAGATTGGAGAGGAAGATGCAAATGAGGACAGACCTTCTCCAGTTCAGCCATTTTTTCAATCAATTCATCACTCAAATCTCGAGGATGAGAGGTAAGAAATCTTATTCTCTTTATTCCCTTAACTCGGCTTACTTCTTCTAACAGATAAGGAAAATCAATGCCGTCATTTAAATCTCGGCCGTAGGAGTTTACATTTTGCCCCAGGAGAGTAATTTCTAAGTAACCCTCCTCGGCCAGTTGATGGACTTCTTCTTTAATATAAGAAGGTAGCCGGGATCTCTCTCTTCCTCTGACATAAGGAACATTACAATAAGTACAAAAATTATCACATCCTCGAATAACCGGAACATAAGTAGCAAAGTAATTTTCTCTTAAGACTGGCAGCCCTTCAGGAATAATTCCCTGACTATCTACGCTAATAATCCTCTTTCTCTTTTCCCGCACTTCATCTAAAAATTGAGGCAGACGGTAAAAGTTATGAGTGCCCAGGATTACGTCCAAATAGGGAGCTCTTCTGAGCATTTCCTCCGGTTCTTTCTGAACCAAACATCCCCAGATCCCCAGGATAAGATGAGGCTTTTGAACCTTTAGTTTTCTGAGTTTACCGAGCAGACTGTATACTTTATTCTTGACCTTCTCTCTCACATAACAGGTATTAACCAGAATTAAATCAGCTTCTCGGGAATCCTGGGTGATTTTGTATCCTTTCTGCCTTAATAGACCGCTCATCAACTGAGAATCATACTCGTTCATCTGACAGCCAAAAGTCTTAATATAGACAAAAGACATTTCTTCTTTGGTCACTCCCTAATTTTCTGACTGAGGATTATTCAAAGGTACCTCGACTCTCTCCTTAATTCCGGCTTTTCGCTTAAGCTCAGCCAATACGTTCAAAGAGACATTAACTCTACCCATGAGAATTCTATCTTTGGCCAGACCATGGCAATCCGAACCTCCGGTAATTAGCAGATTATATTTTTTAGCTAATGCTCGGTAATGTTCGGTAGCCACCGGACTATGGGAGGAGTGATATATTTCTATTCCTTGCAGACCAGATTTTACCAGATCAGGAATAAGATCATCACGTTTAGACAGAAAAGGATGAGCTAAAACAGGTATACCACCGGCCTCGGTAATGAGACTAATTACTTTGACCGGGGAAACCTTTATTCTTTTCACATAAGCAGGTTTTCCCGGATTAATCCAGTCCTCAAAGGCTCTTTCAATAGAAGAAACATAGCCCTTTTCTACCATCAAACGAGCAATATGAAGCCGACCAATCACTCCTCGGGGGGCTATCCTGGCTAACTCCTGGTGATCCACTCTCATTCCCAGCTCATCCAGGCGCCTGAGCAACTTATCGTTGCGCTGAATCCTGGTTTGCTGAAATATTTCCAATTGAGATAAAAATTTCTTATCTTCCCAGTTCAAATAATACCCCAGAATATGAATTTCGTCTTTTCCCATGTCGGCACTTATCTCCACTCCCGGGATTACTTCAACTCCCATCTCCTCGCCCGCCCGAAGAGCCTCTTTTACTCCCCTTACACTATCATGGTCAGTAATAGAAATAGTCATTATCCCCAGATTTTTGGCCATTCTTACTACCTCGGCGGGAGTAAAGGTTCCGTCAGAGTAAACTGTATGAATGTGTAAATCTATTTTGGACAATCCTCATCTCCTTTTTTTATACCCAGCCAAAGTTCGCCCTGG
>AQRW01000157.1 GCA_000402295.1 Candidatus Aerophobus profundus SCGC AAA252-L23 | reverse complement strand
TCCAGTATCTTGCTGAGGAAGTTTTCCTTCATCTTTTTGACTACTGCTTTGTCTCCCTGAAGAACCATTTCAGTTATAGATTTTTATTCATCTATTGAGCTTTTTTTTAAAGCACGCCTTTTAAAAGAGCACTGGTCTCTTATCGTAAAAAAACCTGAAAATGCTGAGGTCTCCAGTTTTTTAAAGGGTAACTTTCAATCTGTAGGAATCAATGACGCAATTCTAAGGTTAAAAAATGTTGCTAAACAAACATTTTCAAAAGAAGAGATCAAATGCTTCAATGAGTTGCGCAATCATCGTAATAAATTAGTACACTTTTTTGATCCTAAATACGTTGCGAAACCCGATGATCACACTATTTACGATATTATTTCTGAACAATGTAAGGGCTGGTTTTATTTACACAAATTGCTATGCCTTAAATGGGATGACCATTTTTCAGGTTACAAAGATAAAATCAATGATTTAAACGAATTAATGCATTCTCATCGAGAGTTTTTACGGGCTAAATTTGAAGCATTACAGCCTGAAATTGCGAGGAAGAAAAAGGATGGAATTTCCTTTTTAAATTGTCCGAGGTGCGGTTTTGATTCAGCAGAAGAAGAAATACTTTTTGCCCCCCTTGTCGATCATACTTGTTTGGTTTGTGGATCCTACCAAAGAATGCTTAAAGTTCCATGCCCAGATTGTGAAGAGCCTATATATATTGACGATTATGCTGAAGGTTCATGTAAAAAATGTGGGCGCAATATCGATTTGGAATATTTACTTAGTGAATATGGCCCTGATACCAGCACAAAACAATATTTCACTGAACCAACCCTAGGATATTGTCACTGGTGTGAAAGACCCGAAAAGACAGTTATTTTGTTAGGAGAGAAGTTGGTTTGTTTGTCTTGTTTAGAACCGCATTCATCAATGGAGGAATGCAAATGGTGCGGTTCTATGTGTACAGGCGATCTTTCAGAAAGTTACTATTTAGGATGCATTATGTGTGAAGGTCGCAGTGGAAGAGAATAGAATATATCGCTCAACAAATCACTTCAGCGGATGCAAAAAACCGCACCGCTGACTACAATCATTAGGCTACAACAGATTTTCTTACATACTTTCGTAGGAGATTTTCTGAATGGGTCGTAAAAAAAATAAAAATGATGAGTTTTTTATTAACTCTTTGCAACTCCAATCAAATATCGTCCTTAATTTGCTCACGGCAAAGAAAATAGACCTCAATGCGTTAATTCGGTTGGTTTTTGTACTCATAAATCAAGGAAGATTACAGGAAGCATTCCTTCAAGCTGGTTGTTTATCACAAGCTCTCCCTGAAAATTGGAGATCAGAGGGGGTTTTTCGCCAGTCTCCTAGGAAAAGCAAGGGGGAAAAGAAGCTGTCCGCATTTTCTTAGCCTCAGCTTCTCTTTGCCAGATTAGGGGAAAACTGTCTTTACTTGATGTCAAATGACAACTATAATATAGGTTGCTCTGACACTTTGTCAACCACACGCACCCCACACTTGACATTGTTTGGAATGAGATCATAGGATTGGCAAAAGATGTGACCAAATTGTGCCCATAATTGGCACCAAATCCCGATAGATAACGGAGACAATGGAAACAACAGAATGGCGGGGGTTGGCTTCTGGAAAGAAGATTGGCTTGGATTCAGGTTCCTACGGTGTGGCCGGAAACGGTTTAGGAAACCGCTGCTCTATCCGCCTGAGCTACAGGCGCAACCTTGACAATAACCGGAAGTTATTCTAATGTAAACTTGGGTAGTGTCAACCATTTGGACTCCAATTTCAAGAAAATGGGAGGCTAAAGCCTCCCCTACCCACCTCCGTCATTGCACGCCTGCTGAGAAAGCAGGCGTGGCAATCTCATGAGATAGAATACAGAATAAGGATTTTCTCTATGGGTAGAGGTGACTTCGGTCACCCTGGGATAATTTATAAATTCCTATACGTCAAGAAAATTCAGGTAAAATTAAAAAGACCTTGGGAGTTAGAAAAATGGATGAGGCGAAATCCCTGAGTAGGATAATACGAGAGGATGAATTTGCTCTAAAGTTAACGGAAAGAAGCCAGAGATTCTCTGCTCTGGGCCGACTCCTGGCAAGAAAAAGAGAGCTGAGCCAGAAATATTATTCCAACCTGGAAGATGAGGTGCACAGCCTGGAGACATTCTTGGATGACCACCGAGCCAGGGGTAACACTACCTTTGTGTATTTTGCTGAACTGGTCATTTCTATGAGATGGTTTTCCAAGACTGTCTATACCCTCAAGCATATTTTTAATCGTTATAGAAGCTACGGACTCGAAGAAAACAAGAGATTTTTTTTGGATTTGAAAGAGATGATAGAGTTTTGTAATGTCTGTTTGATAAAACTCTATCAAGCAACCCAGGTTGAGTCTTCTTCTTTGGGAATAAAGAAAACTCGTCGTCAGGTGGGTAAGAAGGAATTTGCTGAAACCATGACTGAAGAGTACCTGGTCCAGAACATTGATGAGATTTACTCGTTGAAAGAAGAAGAAAAAGTGACCGAGGTTACCTTTAAATATGCTGATGCTGCCGAGAGACTGGCTGAACTCCTCCAGAAGACTAATCTTACCGAAGATCGAGTAGAAGAACTAATGAGTTCTTTTCATCGAATTCAGTCCAAATATGACAGCTACATAAATGGCAGCGAGAAAGAGAGAAATGACGGCAGGTTGCCCCGGCTAAGAGGCTACATCTCCATATGCCTTCATCTATTAGAGATTGCGCTTTACCTTTCTCACCTTTACGAGATATATCAGAGCGCAGAGAAAATTGGCCAAACTAAGGAAAGAGTGGCTGGATTCTTGAGACTGAAAGAAACATACCAAAAAGTTAGTCTGGTTCTCTCTTACGCTAAGGAATATGCCTTAGGAGGTATCAATACAGCCAGAGAATTACTTAAAGACTACGCTGATATGACCCTGGCCAGAGAACACATCCTCATACCCAAAGGATCAACCCTGCATTTAAGACCGGCTTCGGCTCTGGTAGAGCCGGTTATTCAATGTAATAGTCCGGTCTTGCTTCAGATAGATAATCAGAGAGTCCGGGCTAACAGTGTGCTGGAAGTCCTGGTAGCCATGGGAAGGGTAGCTGATAAGATTGAAGAGAAAGATATCGAAATGGTTCTTCAGGGAGACAAAGCAGTAGTCAAAAAGATGAAGGAAAACTTCCTCAGCAAGATACTGGAAGTTAAGAAATAATGAAAAGGGACGGCTTTTATGAGAAGAAAAGCCGTCCCTTTGAGAATGCTCAGCCTAAATCAATTGTGGATGAACCTGGATTTACAGATAGAAGGTGAGACTCAAAATTCCTATCGGTCCGCTGAGATCGACCTTCATTTCTTCTTCCTCGCCATCTATTGTCCACTTATCCATAGTCAGACTGCGGTAGAGAGCCTCGATATCCAAAGCAATATTCGAGGAGAGAAACCACTGCAGCCCCAGCCCCCCGTGATAACCAATGACGCTTTCTCCTTCGTACTGGACATCACCAAACTCCCAACCATCGTACCCGTCGGCGTCCCCGGTATGTTTGACCGTCGCAGTGTAGTAACCGGCACCTCCGACCAGGTAGAGATTAAGCCCGGGCGGGTCCATCAGAGTGTAGTTAAAGCCAAGAGTATATCCGGTAAGCTGCGCATCCTGCTTCATCCATCCGGCATAGGTAG
Source organism: Candidatus Aerophobus profundus SCGC AAA252-L23 (assembly GCA_000402295.1). Lineage (GTDB taxonomy): Bacteria > Aerophobota > Aerophobia > Aerophobales > Aerophobaceae > Aerophobus > Aerophobus profundus. Next base: position 13,320 of record AQRW01000157.1, on the reverse strand, counting down.
TAGCGCCTGAGACGGCGCCCACGGTCAGCCCTGCTTCCCCTGACTCGCTGAGGTATCCCACGGCCAAAACCAGGTTGTCGGTAAAACCATAGCGAAGATCGCCGCCAAAGAGAGTGGTATTCACCAACTCATTAGCTTTCCCGGTATCCCAGGCATTATCACCCAATGCTCCCTCATCTGTAAGAAATTCCACCGTATCTACCCAAATATCATTGTAATCACTTGGATTGATCCAAGATTGGCCACCGTAGAGACGCAGACCAAGGCGTCCCTTCATACTGGTAGCTCCGGCCATACTGGTAAAGACCAACCCCACCACTCCCACAATCAACCCGGCAATTATTAGTTTCTTCATTTTCTTCAACCTCCTTAGGCTAAAAGTAAAATTTTAAAGTCCTCGTCCGTTCCGGCCACCACCTCCCTGAACTTAAGCTCACTGCCCAGAGCCTATTTTGTCATTCATGTCCGAAACTGACCCCCTCGATAAATGCGCCTCTATTATACGCGGCGACTTACCTATGTCAAGAAAATGGGAGGCTAAAGCCTCCCCTACCCAAAACCCGAGATTGCTTCGCTTCGCTCGCAATGACAGTATCACCAGACGAACCAGAGAAACGAGATAAACGGAATGAACGGTTTCAACGAGATAAACGGGAGTATCCCAAGTGCTGTTGGGCGATGAAATTCAGTCCCTGCAAAGTAAGATTAGGGTTTACTTCGTCAATCTGAGGACACTCTTTCTTGAGCAAGGGTCCCCATCCTCCGGTAGCAATAACGGTGGGCTTTTCGCCCAGCTCTTCTTCGATCAACCTCAAGATTTCCTTAATCCCTCCCAGGCAGGAATAAAAAATTCCGGCGATGAGGTTGTCCCGGGTATTTTTTCCAATTATCCGGGAGGGTTTTTGAAACTCTACCGGGAACAGACACTCCGTTTTTTCCCAGAGAGCCTCCATAGAAACTCTTATTCCCGGAGCAATTACTCCTCCTAAAAATTCCCCTTTTTCTGAAATTACATCAAAGGTAGTAGCTGTTCCAAAATCGATTACCACCGCCGGCAAAGAATAAAGTTTCACTGCACCCACTACATTGGCAATTCTATCGGCTCCCACCTCCTGAGGCTCATCACAAATCAAACGAATAGTGATACTTCGGAAATCAACCTCCAGAGGAGCTATCCCTAAATATTTCTTTACCGCTTTTCTTAAGGGAATTAGGGCTGACTGAGCTACTGAGCAAATGACCACTCTGTCTATCTTCGCTTCTTTATGGCCAGCTCTAATCCAGTCCAATAGTATAATCCCCCATTCGTCAGTCTCTCGGGGAGGTAAAGTAGCAAATTCACCCTTCCAGAGAAATCTATCTTCATTGAATAAACCCGTTTTAACCACAGTATTACCAATATCAACAACCAGATTCAATTAGGGGGTCCTTTTCTCCTATTCCTCTTAAATGGATCGGCCTTTCTTCCAAGTCTATCCTTCTTTGAACACCACTCTCCAGACGTAGAATAAGACATCCTTCCTCGTCCAGACCTTGCACCAGACCACTAATTCCGTCCTGATCAATCCCTATCTTCGCTAATTTTCCTAAGAGATAGAGGGAAGGATGAATCATTTCTAATAAAGAAGAAAAGTCAAATAAACAAAGCCGATACATCTGCTCTAATTCTTTAAGTAAATGAGCAAGAAAAAATGAAAGATAGATCTTGCGACCAATTTCTTTACTGAGTGAAGTAGCTGTAAAACCAAGCGGGGAGGGGAAATCCACTATATTAACGTTAATTCCCAGTCCCAGGATAACAAACTTTGACTTCTTCCCGTCCAGGCTGGCCCGACACATAACCCCACCCACTTTTTTCCCCTCAATGAGAACATCATTGGGCCAAAGAATATTAGTAGAAAGAGAAGGAAATAGCTTTTGGATAGAAAAAGCCACCGCCCCGGCTGCAGCCATATTAATACGGCCTAGACTTGAAATAGAAATATCTGGATAAAGAATCAAGGAAAACCAAAGACCTCCCGGGGGTGAAAACCACCAGTTACCCCCTCGGCCCTGTCCGTTAGTTTGCTCTCCGGCAATTACTACGGTACCCTCTTTTTCTCCTTGGTGAGCCAAAAATTTGGCTGCTGAGTTGGTTGAATCAAGGCAAGGATAATAATATATCCTCCGGCCAAATTTTCTCATCCTTAAATGTCCTCTCCAGAACAAGAAAAATGGGAGGTTAAAACCTCCCCTCAACGAATCTCTTATCCTTATTTAATCTTTTCACCAGATCAAGGGAAGTGGAAAATTGCTCAATCCGGCGAATTTTACTTATCAATTCCAAAGAAATAGTCTCTCCACGAATCTGCCGGTGGAATCCCAAAATATGAGCTTCGACTCCGAAAGAATCATCCTGGAAGGTGGGCCGATTCCCCACATTAACAATAGCTTTAAAGGTTTTTCCCTTATAGTTGATTTGCCCGGCGTATACAGCCGCAGCAGGCAATAATTTTTGGGGATCTACCCGAACATTGGCCGTGGGAAAACCCATTTTTTGCCCTCTACCCTGGCCCTTTATTACCTCACCAATGATAGTAGGATAATGACCCAGATAACTGGCTGCTTGATCAACCTTGCCCTCTTTAATTAAACGGCGAATGCCTGAGCTACTGATTTTTTCTCCGTTCATCCGTAAATGCGGTAATACAGCAAGAGTAAAAGAAAATCGCTTCTGGGCTTTTCTCAGCCACTCGATATTCCCCTCTCTGTTTCTCCCAAAAGCAAAATCTTCTCCCACGGCTATTTCAGCAATTTGGTAATTCTTGGTTAGCTCATTCAAAAAGCACTCCGGACTTAACGACTTAAATTGAGGAGTAAAAGAGAAAAGATTTACCATATCCAATCCCAGTTTTTCAAAAACTTCCCTTTTCTCTGGCCAGATGGTTATAAAAGGAAAGAAAGTTAGGGGGAAACAGTTGTTCAAGGCAAAATTAAAAGTAAGAAGACAGCTTTTGCTCTGTATCTCTTTAGCTTTCTCTACCAGGTACTTGATTATCTGTTGATGTCCCAGATGAATACCATCGTAAAAACCAACGGTTAAAATAATCCTCTCACCTTGTCCCTGAAAATCCTTCCTTACTAACACTTAGACTAATACCCTGAGATATTTAAGACCAACCTTATTTTTATCAAAATGGCTGCTGTTCTGCAAACTAACAGAGACAGCTAATAACCTTCCGTCTAAACTGCACAGTCGAACCTTATCCCCCTTTTCCAAATTAATGGGGATCTCTTTTAGGTGGGCTAAATAAAGAGGTTGGCCCCACTTTATTAGTTTTTCTGCCTCTTGCCTCACCCGGAGCAGAGGCAAATGAGGTAAGGCCTCGGCTGAGGACAAAATGGACTTCTCAGCTTCTTCCTCATTGACCTTATTCTTAATCTCCGATAAGGTCGAAGCCGATTCCAGACTAAACGAACCTATTCTCAGACGCGTAAGGGCAGACTGATAAGCCCCATAGCCTGATAATTTTCCAATCTCACTACACAAACTACGAACATACGTTCCCCCGGAACAGCGAAGTTCAAATTCAGCTTCGGGATGCCGACCAGACTCGAAATTCAAAAGGTTTAGCCAAAAAACCTCTACTTCTCGGGGTGCGCGCTCCACCTTAATCCCCTGACGAGCTAACTCATATAATCTTCTACCTTTAAAATGAACGGCAGAGAACATAGGAGGAACCTGGCTTATTTTTCCTACAAATTTCTGAAGAATTTCCTCTATTTTTTCTTTGGTCAAGTTAGAAGCATCTTTATCTTCCAGAAGTGAGCCTTCTTCGTCCAAACTATCAGTGGAAACTCCAAATACCATTTTCCCTCGATATGTCTTGTCCAATCTCTGCAGGAAAGGAGTCAGTTTGGTAGCTTTACCCAGGAGAATTAGCAGAAGACCAGTGGCCTTGGGATCGAGAGTGCCCGTGTGGCCAACCCGGGAGAGATGAAAAATTTCTCTTATTCGGGTAACCACATCGTGGGAAGTCATTCCCTTTTCCTTATTCACTAATAAAAGACCGGTTTTATCTCTCATCTTTCACAAAAACTCCATTTTGGAATTAATTAAAGAAATGCCTCTTTCTTTTTTTATCAGTTCCAAAATCCTGTTGAGAACCTTTTGGGCAAATCTCATCTCGGTAGTAATTAGACTAATCCCCAGTTCTGTTCTCTGCCAAAGGTCCTGATGGCCAATTTCTGAAACAGAAACATTGAAATTATTTCTGATTTTGAAAATAAGTCTTTTGAGTAATCGACGTTTTTCTTTCAGGGAGTTGCCAGAAAAAAAACGAAGGTCAAGCTCGAGAATTCCTATAATCATTTAGAGATTTAAAACATCCATCTATCTAAGTTTTGGATTGCGGAAAAAGATTAACCTTTCTACTGGGCAAGTCTTGACCCTACATACAATACTAAACTGGTAATCGTTTAGACAGGGGAACAAAAAAATTCTTCAGAGAGGTTGTTGCTGATAAACTACAATTGTATCACCTACGACCATTTTATTAAAATTCTGGAGATTTATTCCACATTCAAACCCATTCTGGACTTCATTTACATCTCGATTAAATCTTTTTAGACTGGCTATGTTCCCCTCACCGACGACCTGATCCTCTCTGAGAATTCTAACTTTGGCTCCCCGAATAACTTTACCTTCGGTAATCAAACAACCAACTATAACACCAACCCGGGGGACTTTGAAAAACTGCTTTACTTGTGCTTTGCCCACAATTACTTCCTCAATCTTAGGAGTGAGCAATCCTTGTATCGCCTTTTCAATATCATCCATGAGATTATAAATAATCTGATACGATCTAATTTCTACATTTTCTCCTCTGGCTAATGCTGTTACCTCAGAACTGGTCTGCACGTTAAAACTGATTATCACTGCTTGAGAAGCTGAGGCCAGCAAAATATCGGATTTATTTACTTCCCCCACTCCTCCATGAATGACATATATTTTGGCCTTATCCTTGCTGAGATTCTTCACTGTATCCTGGAGAGCCCCAAGAGAACCCTGGGTATCGGCTTTGAGAATCATATTGAGAGATTTTTCTTTTTCCTTTCCTACCTCATAAAAAGTATCAAGACTAACCGTTTCTCTTTTCCTCAGACTTCTGATTCTCTTCCCCACCGCGGATTGCATAGCCATCTGCCGAGCTTTCTTTTCATTATTCACTCGTCTTAAGATCTGACCAGGGCTACCCACACCAGAAAGTCCTAAAACTATGACCGGTGTGGACGGCCCAGCTTTCTTTAATCTTTTTCTCTCCCAGTTTATCAAAGACTTTACCCTTCCAAAAATATCTTCTCCTACCAAAGTATCGCTTATTCGGAGACTGCCCTGTTGGATCAGAAGAGTAGAAGATGGACCAGTTTGTTTATTCAAAGTAGATTCAATTATCACTGCCTGGAACTTACCTTCTGGATCACCACTTAGTTCCATCATTTCGGCTTCGAGAACAATCATATCTAAGAGCTCATTGACTCCTTCTCCAGTTACAGCGGACACCGGAACACAGATTGTCTCTCCTCCCCAATCTTCACAGGTCAAGTCATAGCTAGTCAATTGAGTTTTCACCCGGTCAATATTTGCCTCTTCCCGATCAATTTTGTTTATGGCTACCACGATAGGAACTTTTGCTGCCCGGGCATGATTTATAGCCTCAACAGTCTGGGGCATTACCCCATCATCGGCGGCTACTACAAGAACTACAATGTCGGTAACCCGGGCTCCATGTGCTCGCATGGCGGTAAACACCTCATGGCCAGGAGTATCAATAAATACTATCCTCTTGTTTTGGAAGTAAACTTCTGAAGCACCAATACACTGAGTAATTCCCCCAACTTCTTTTTTCGCTTTCTGAGTGTGACGGATGATGTCCAGCAAAGAAGTCTTACCATGATCAACATGTCCCAGAACGGCAACCACAGGGTCCCTGAGAACAAGTTTTTTTCCCTTAGGTGGGGGTGAAATGATTTTCTCTGCTACTAATTGTCTTATATCCTCAGCTTCCTGGTCTGTCAGGCTGCTAAGAGTAGTCTTGTTTGGAAGATCTGACTCAGCTATAACTTTCAGAAGTTGCCGACCCGAAAGATTAAGCTTTCTGGCCAATTGGTAAACCCGCATGTAATATCTCCTTCAGTCCTCTATTCACCCATTTCTTTAGCCTTATCCAGAATTAGCTTAGCTGTTTTCTCACCAATTCCAGTCACCCGGGACAGACCTTCTGTACCTCCCCGGATTATATCCTTGGCCGTAATAAAACCAGCTTCGCGTAAAGCCTTAAAGGTTTTTTCCCCGATCCCGGGTAATTTTTTAAGGAAAACTACTTCTCTATCTATTTGGCCCAGAGAACGGATATCTATCTGCCACCCGGTAAGTTTAGCCGCTAACTTTACATTTTCTCCATTGGCCCCGATAGCCAGAGAAAGTTGGTCATCAGAAACTATAACTTTAGCTTCTTTCCGGGCTTCATCAATTTTTATCTGCTTAACTTCGGCTGGTTTGAGAGAATTTTTGATAAAGGTGGCTGGATCCTCGCTGTACCTTATTATATCAATCCGTTCTCCCTCCAATTCTCTAAGAATAGCTTTTATCCTTGATCCTCTTAGTCCCACACAGGCTCCCACAGGATCCACTTTTTCATCTTTGGAGCTGACTACCACTTTGGCTCTTCTACTTGGATCTCTTTTGATTTGTCTAATTTCTACAATACCCTCAACAATCTCAGGAACTTCCAGCTCAAAAAGTCGGTACAGAAAAGCAGGATGGGTTTGAGAAAGAATAATGCGAGGGCCTTTAGGCTCCTTGGTTACCTGAAGAACATAAGTACGTAGTCGTTCTCCCTGGCGATACCTCCGGCCTAACAATTGCTCTCTCTTGGGAAGAATTCCCTCCACCTTTCCTAGATCTATTAGGATAAAACGATCAGTTCGGTAGCGAACAGTTCCACTGATAATCTCACCCTCCCGGTTTCTTAACTCCTGATAAAGTTGATCCTTCTCAACTTCCACAATTTGCTGCATCATTACATATTTTCCCGTACTGGCAGCAATCCTGGTAAAGCCCAGGGGACTAATCTCAACTTCTACTTCATCACCCAATTTTACTTCTTGGCTGATTTTTTCTCCTTCAACCAGAGAGATTTCAGTCCCCTCATTTCTCACTTTCTTCACGATCTTTTTTTTAACTAATACTCGGAGCTTACCACCATCCTCATCAAGTAGAACTTTCAGCTCCCGAGGTGGCTGATCGTATTTTTTATTATAAGCAGAAAGCATTGCTTCTCGAATACTTTCCAGTAAGGCCTCTTGTGAAAGACCCCGCTCCCTTTCTATATATTCCAATAAATAGAGAATTTCTTTATCAGGCATTCTTGAGTAACTCCCTTAAAACCGGATAAATCTTATCTGAAGTAACTTTTTTTATCTGTCCACTCCGGCGCTCTTTTATCTCAACCTTCCTCTCCGTAAGATAAGTGTTCCCCAGAATCACTTTGAGGGGAATGCCCATAAGATCAGCATCTTTAAATTTTACCCCCGCCCGGAGTTCTCGATCATCCCAGAGAACCTCCAGACCCTGTTTTTGAAGATCCAGATAAATTTGCCGGGAAACCTCGAGAGTTTCCGGACCCATAGAAATAATGATGACCTGGAAAGGTGCTATCTCAATAGGCCAAATTATTCCTTCCTCATCATGATTTTGCTCAATGATAGCAGCAGGAAGCCGACTTACCCCAATTCCATAACAACCCATGATAAATTCTCTTTTCCGGCCCTCCCGGCCGAGAAAAGTAGCCTGTAAGGGCTTACTATATTTAGTACCCAGTTGAAAGAGGTGACCAAGTTCCATACCCCTGGTTAGGTTAAGAATATTGGCACACTGAGGACACCTGTCCCCCTTTTGGACCAAACGAATATTATCCACCACAGAAGGATGAAAATCTCTTCCAGGATTCACATTAATAAGATGTTTGTCCTTTCGGTTGGACCCAGTGATGAAATTCTTTCCCTTCACAACTGCTTCATCAGCAATTAAAGGGCAACAATCCATCTCTACGGGTCCAGCGAACCCAATCTCCACCCCTGTTTTTACCTTGATTAACTCATCCCCGGCTAAAGTTAACTGTTGGGTATCCACGAGTTCTCTTAATTTCGCCTCGTTAACTTGGTGATCTCCCCTAACTACTACGGCTATTAAGTCCCGATCAGTCTGATAAAACAGAGTTTTTAACATCTGAGAGGGAGGAGCACCGAGAAACTGATTAAGCTCCTCTATGGTTTTCACTCCAGGCGTAGAAATTTCCTTGAGTTCGAGAAGCTTTTCCTCGTCACGCTGGTAAATCGGTAAATAGGAAGCCTTTTCCAGCTTGGCAGTATAACCACAATTTTTGCACTCGACAATACTATCTTCCCCGGAATCCGATGGAACTATAAATTCATGAGAAACCCGTCCTCCAATAGGACCACTCTCCGCTTCCACTAACTTGTAGTTAAGCCGGCAGCGAGTAAAAATTTGTTCATAGGTTCTTTTCATTTGCTGGTAAATATCCTGGAGTCCTGAGAAGTCTTGACAAAAACTATAAGCATCTTTCATCAAAAATTCCCGAGCACGAACAATTCCTCCTCGAGGTCTGAGTTCATCTCTAAATTTAATCTGGATTTGATACAAAATTAGAGGGAGCCTCCGGTAAGAGTCTATCCCATCGCCGACCAACTGGGTAATAAGTTCTTCGTGAGTGGGGGAAAGGACATATTCTCCTCCTTTCCTGTCCTGGAAACGGAGAAGTTCGTCACCGTAATCTGCCCACCGGCCACTTTTCTTCCACAGCTCAGCCGGTTGGACAAAGGGAAGAAGAAGCTGTTGAGCTCCTATCCGGTCCATCTCCTCTTTGATTATAGCAATAATTTTATCTAACACCCGGTAACCCAGGGGAAGATAAGAATAAATTCCGGCGGAAAATTTCTTTATCAACCCCGCTTTCAACATCATCTGATGACTAACGGATTCAGCCTCCCGGGGAACTTCCCTGGCGGTGCAGATAAAATAACGAGAAAGTCTCATTTACCTATCCTCCACTGTAATATTATACTTTTAGTTAGGGATGTCAAGCCGGCACTCGGGATATTCCCGTTCGTCTGGTTCGTTTAGTTCGTTTAGTTCGTCTGGTTCCTTTGGTTCGTTGAGTCCCCTTGCGTAGCTGGTTACTTCGTTGGAGACATTAGAAATTCGGATTTATTTCGGGAGTGGAAAATTAAGGAGAACCGTTCACTTTATTCAGCAGAATAGATTAAGTTGACCACTACTTTTTTTTTCTTCATCCTCGAATATACTCACTTTTCCATACACCCCGTCGTAACCACATTTAATCTTAACCTGGCCCTGACGGACTCTTTTTATTCCCTGGGCAACTCGGGGCAAAATAAGATGAGATAAATCCTCATCAGAGATCTCCAGAAGAATCTTGAACTCTCCGCCCAGTCGTTTAACCATTTCTATATATTTCTCTCTAACTCTCTGAGTTTCCACCCCCTGACCCAGAGCCTCAGCAATTATCTCTCTAAGGGGAACTATTCTCTTAAACGGAATTGAGGTAGGAGGGACAAATCCTTCCGGCCGATCGGCCAACTCCTCAATCCGATGCATTACACCAATAGTCAATCTCTGTCCACATTTCGGACAACGGGAATTCTCAGTTTTCGTCTCTGAAGGAGACAGAGAAACCCCACAGCGACGGTGTCCGTCATAATGATACTTTCCTTCTTGGGGAAAGAATTCCACCGTAAAAAGAAACTTCTCCTTATCTTTACTTTTTAAAATGTCTCTAATCTCCTGATAACTTACCCGACTGGCAAAAACATTTACCTCTCTACCCAGATTGGGAGGAGAATGAGCATCAGAGTTAGAAATAAGAGAAAACCTATCCAGATTAGATAGTCGCCAATTCATTGCGGGGTCACTACTTAGTCCCGTCTCCAGGGCATAAATATACCTGACGTAGCGACCAAAACAATCCTCAATACTATCAAATCCAGATTTGTCCCCAAATAGTGAAAACCAGGGGGTCCAGATATGAGCGGGCACCACGAAAACCTCCTCATTGACTCCCATTACTAACTCTATCAGCTCTTGGCAACTCATTTTCAAAGTGGGACGCCCATCGGCAAAGAGATCCCCATATCTCTGGAGCCGGTTACTGATTTTCTCAGCCGTAGCAAAATCAGGAGCAAAAATAACATTATGAACTTTTCTCACCCGGTCATTTACTAAGAAAATATTGCTTACCTCGGCAGTTAAGACAAATAAAGTGTCATCATATTTCAGCAGTCCATCCCCTTCAACTTCTAACACACTACGCAGATGATTTAGCCAAAGAGGATGAGTGAAATCACCCGTACCGATCAGGTGAATTCCCTTAAGACTGGCCATTTCACTCAGATGAGGGATATCCATATCTTTCGAAGTAGCCCGGCTATACTTGGAATGGATATGAAAATCGGCTATAAAGAACATTTTTTCTCACCTTTCGCTTTAAACCTGGATAGTCCATAAAGGATAGAGCTCGGCGACTACTTCCCCCAGATTGAGCTCCACAGTCTTGTCCAACACTTCCTTACCTCGGTACTGATATGGCATACCACGTATATTAGAAAAAATAGTCTTGCTCCCCTCTGGAGAGACAACTCGAAAATATCGTTTCCCTTTCAGCCGATAGATCCTTTCAATTTTGGAGATCTGAGGAAAGACATATCCACCCCCGTGAGGAAGTACGTTAGCACAACTCAATCTCTGGTAAGTCCCCCATTCCCTGGCTTTCTGGTCAAATTGCAGAGTCTTGATGATCCTGTCCTTCAGATTTCTCTTGCCTCTCAAAAGATAGCTAGGAATATCGGCCCGCAGGGTTAGAGGATAAAGAGTATCAGTATTTCTAATGTAATGACATCCGAGAAGAACCTCATTGCAATTCAACATTCCCTGATGAGTCTCATTTGATATCAAACGAAAATCCCCAAACAGGCGATCGGCAACTAACTTGCGCTTTTCCTTGGAAAATTCATCGGCAAAACGATAGAACTCCAGGTAATCCAGAGCCTTCTTACCTTCCAGAAGGTAGAGCGAACCAAAGGGGGTACGCATCACTTGAGCTTCCTGTCTCAACCGGGAAGAGTCATTCCAGTAAAGCCCATAACCCATGGCGCTATCATCTTTAAGTTCACCGGCAGAACCGTGGATAATGAACACCCAGGGAGGAAGAGAAATCTGCTCTTTTGGCCTTACAGAAAATACTTCAATGAAATGATTCCCCTGGGAAAAGTCCCACTCCAATTTCACGCCGCGGCTGTAGCTTGACTTTTTCTGAAAAGAATCAACTCGCTCCAGGAGCTCATTTTCCGTAGGTAGTCTTTCTAACCCGCCCACCAGCATACCGCAGGAATTTGGCTTAACCTCAAGGAAAACAACCTCCTGATCACCCTTCCCCCAGCTAATCTTGCCTCCGTACCCAAAGCCACTGTCCCAGCGACTCCTATTTCTGGTAACCGTTGCATCCGGAGTAGCAACAAAGGTCGCCAGAGGGGAAAGACCCATTTTGCGTTGCCAGTGGTGTATTTTGGCCAAACCAAATTTCATATTGGAAAGAGACAAATGTGCACCGACGTCGGAGACTCCCATAGAGAAGATATGCTCCTCAGCAATTTCCAAGAATTCCTTTTCCTTCTTCATTTGGATCCAACGATCAGAGAACTCTTGGGAACATTGAGTTCTCTGATCTCCTTAAGACGTTGCTTCATCTCTTCTCTCAGCTCATTTAGGAAAAAAAGGGTATTTTGATGAGCTTTTTTTCCTAACTGCCTACTGGCAGGCAAAATGAGAGAATCATAATCATTACTCCTTTTGGCGATAATCCCTTCCACAATCTGCTCTATAGAGCCTTTTTTCCCCATGATACCCCTGATAATTCCGATCCACCCGAACCGGTCCAGAGTATCAGCATCGTAAACAATTTTTTCCTCGATACTCTTGGGGGGCATATGAGAGGTGGGACTATGCCTAACAATAATCCCTTCTATTCTCTTGCCGGTGGCCTTATCAACCCAACTTGCTTTCAAAAATTGCTCAACCAGAGCCGCTCCCCGAATGCCGTGTAACACTCCGCTGTCGGTCCCTACTCTCCCCAAATCATGAAAGAGCGCACCACAGATAAGAACAAAGGGGTCCACTGGCTCATCAATAATATTGGCTATTTCAATAGCATTCTTGGTAACCTGAAGTACGTGAGAATAGTCATGACCCTCACAGGAAGCGTGTTTCTCTCGAACAAATTCTTCAATAAGTCCAATCATTTGTATTTCCTGAGCAGTCAAATCGCAGCAAAACATTCCTATCCTCCTTATTTTCTCTCCCCTCCTAATCGCTCTATCAATACAGGGAGAAAATGATGTAAATCGTCTACTATTCCATAAGTAGAAATATTAAAGATGGGAGCCTCGGGGTCTTTGTTAATGGCCACAATAACTTCCGATGTTCTCATCCCTACCTGGTGTTGAATAGCCCCCGAGATTCCACAAGCAATATAAAGCCTTGGTTGGACGGTTTTTCCTGTCTGTCCCACCTGATGATAGGAAGGAATCCAACCAGCATCTACCACGGCTCGTGAGGCTCCTACGGCTCCTCCCAACAAATCTGCTAACTGTCTAATAAGAGAAAAATTTTCTGCTTTACCCAGGCCTCTACCTCCGGAAACAATTATCTCAGCTTCTTGCAGGTCAACTCCACCCGCATCTTCTTTAATTAAACCTGTTATCTCAATTAGTCTATCTGCCAAAGACAGGGAAGGGTTAATTCTGATTATTTCAGCTTGATTCCCTCCACCCCGGGGAAGTTTGGTCATCACCTTCGGTCTCACTGTGGCAATCTGAGGACGATGATGGGGGCAGATTATTGTAGCCATTATGTTACCCCCAAAAGCAGGGCGAACCTGGATCAAGTTACGACTATGGCTATCTATTCTTAGCCCGGTGCAGTCAGCGGTCAAACCCGTCTGCAAACGAGTTGCTATTCGAGGGGCTAGATCCCGCCCCAAAGCTGTAGCGGCAATGAGAATAATCTCCGGATATTCCTTTCTCACTAAATCAACCAGTATCTGAGTATAAAAAGAGGTATTATACTGTTTTAGAAGAGGGGACTCAATTAGATAGATTCTGTCTATATAGTAATTCTCTAAGGAATTTAAATTTCTGTCCAGTTTTTCTCCGACCAAAACAAGAGTAAGTTTTTCTTTTAGGCCA
>AQRW01000156.1 GCA_000402295.1 Candidatus Aerophobus profundus SCGC AAA252-L23 | reverse complement strand
AGAAAACCAACAGTTTAATTATTAAGGATGTAGCCAAAAACCTTTCAGTTGTAGAGCAGTTGATTAAAGAAAAGGATGCCTTGAAGGGGAATCTGGTGACCAAAAGGTATATACTCAAGTATCTTAATCCCAAGGAGGCCGAGGATTATCTGCGGGATAAGCTAAGCAAATACGGTAGCATAACCTTCGTGAAATCTGGAGAAGCGGGGAAGGAAGAAGGAAAAAAAGAAGAGTACATCGTTATCCCTTATGATGATTCCGGTCCATCCTCTTTGGAGAAAGAGAACAGTTCTTCGAAGAATAACCAACCAGGTAATCGGCAGGCTAAGGTTGTTTATGTGACCGATCTGGAGAGAAATATTGCTCAAATAGATGAGGTGGTGAAAGAGCTTAATGGCACCGCGGTCGCTTCAGAAGAGACTAGCCGGAGTTTTTATGTGAAGGGAGGCTCCTTGCAGGCGCTGGCTGTAGCTATCGCCAAGATCATTGGAGTCAGTCCGGAGGATATTGAGGGGCTGACGGCGGAAGAACTTGAGTGGATGAAGATGCAACTTGTTTCTCCCACCTTTAATCTGGGTAATATTGGAGAAGTAGGGAAAAAGTAAGAGGCAGGGGAATTTCTTAGACTATCCAGGGAAAATGGAGAAAACAATGAGAAAAACCAAAATGAGAAGGTGGGTGTCTTTCTTGATGTTCTTATTGGTTTATTTCTGTTCTACTGATATTCTGGCGCAACCTTCCATTGTGGTTGATCCTTCCACAGGTAGGATAACTGTGCGAGCTCCTCGGGAGCAGATGAAGCGAGTAGAGGGGATGATTTCCGGCTTCCCCGAGGAAATTTATCAGATAGAAGTAAGTGCCCGAATAGTGGAGTTAAGTGAGAAAGCTACTCAGCAATTTGGTGCTTATCTGGAGAGACTAACCGGTCTACAGGTGCCTATTGGTCCTTTGGGCGAGGGAAGTCATCTTACCTACGGTCCCAAGAGCCTGACCGAAATTGAGCAAGGAATCGGCTCAATAATGATCGACTTCTATCGCACTACGGCGGAGGAAAAATTTGAAGTTATGCTTAATGCTCTTCTATCTAATGGTAACGCCAAGCTGCTTTCTTCTCCTCGCATTACCACTATGAGCGGACAGGTGGCCGGAATGTACGTGACCGAAGATGTCCCTTATCTATCCAGTATTACTTACCGGGAGGTGGGAGGTGTGAATGTTCCCGAGTATCACTATTCCTATTCTACCGTAGGAGTTATTCTGCAGGTGCTTCCCAAAATTATTGCTCCCGATCGAATCCAGATGTCCATCGTTCCCATTGTGGGAGAGTACGAAATTGACCCCCAGTTTGGGGTTGAACATCCAGTTTTCAAAAGGCAGGTTTCTCCTACCAACGTGGTGGTGAAAGACGGAGAATCAATTGTTATCGGTGGTCTGATCAAAGAAGATAAAACTTTTAGATCAACGGGTCTGCCTATTGTTTCTGATTTGCCCCTGGTGGGGAATCTATTCAAGAGCCGGACTGAGATAACCGAAAAGAAAAATCTCCTTATTACCGTGAAACCACGTATTATTAAAGCGCGAGAAATTGAAGGGAGAACCAAGAAAGTCTTTACCTTTAAATATGCCCTGGCCGACGAGGTGGCTAATCAAATACGTCCTCTGGTGTCATCGGAAGGCCTGGTGGAAATAAATCCGGCCGAAGCTCCTCCTAATTCTCTGCTGGTGAGAGAAAAAGAGGACAAAATGCAAATCATTGAAAATATGGTCAATCATATTGGTACTTATGAGAGCCAGAAGAGGCAGAAGCAACTGGTTCTTCAATTTACCTCGCCGGGAGAAGCTGATATTTCTCTTGAACCTTTTCTCTCCTCCCATGGTTCTATCCAGGTGGATCCGGAAAATCATAGTTTAATTATTGAGGACGGAGCCTGTCAATTAAGTCACATTGAAAGAGCCTTATCCTCCCTGGAGAATCACAATAAAATTCCTCGGAGCAAAATCTTTCACCTTAAATATGTCGTTGCGGAGGAGATAATTCCTTTATTAGAGAAGTATCTTTCTCCTCGGGGTTCCATCGAGGTGAGGGGAGAAAGTCTGGTGGTGACGGATAACAATTGGGCTATCCAGAGGATAGCTGAAGAAATTGCTAAATTGCAGTAGAAAAAGGGGATAGTTCTCTTTTTCCCTAAAAAGAACCACAGAGGATACCAAGGGGAAGTTCCTTAGATGAGAGGAGCCGGCGTTCTCTGTGGGATTTGTATATTTATATAACTGATTTTCACCATATGCCAAGGAAGATAAAATGCCAACTTTAAGACTTGGTTTACCTAAAGGGAGTCTGGAGAAAGTGAGTTTGGAACTTCTCGAAAGAGCTGGGTATCAAATTCATCGCCAAGAGCGCTCTTACTACCTTTCGGTGGACGATCCGGAGATAGAAGTGTTATTGATTCACACCCAGGAAATTCCCCTTTATGTCTCTAAAGGTCTTTTAGATGTAGGATTAGCTGGTTATGACTGGATTTTGGAAAGAGAAGCCCAAGTGGAAAAAATCAAGGATCTATCCTATTCAAAAAAAGGTCCGGGGAAAGTAAAATGGGTATTGGCAGTTCCCTTTAATTCTAAAGTAAGAAAAGTTGAGGATCTGAGAGGAAAAATAATTGCTACGGAGTTGGTCAAGGTCACCAGGCAGTATTTTGAGAAGTTCGGGGTCGAAGCAGAAGTGGAGTTTTCCTGGGGAGCCACGGAAGTGAAGCCTCCTTATTTGGTGGATGCCATTGTTGAATTGACCGAAACAGGAAAATCACTTCGGGCGCATAATCTGCGTGTGGTGGATGTAGTTCTGGAGTCAACCACCTGGCTTATAGCTAATCCTCGCTCCTGGAAGGATTCCTGGAAAAGGGGAAAAATTATCCGATTCAGTATTCTCTTGGAAGGGGCAATCAATGGCCTGGGTAAAGTGGGTCTAAAGTTAAACGTAGCTAAGGAAAAACTACCCAAGATTTTGTCTCTCTTACCTGCTTTGAGATGTCCTACCGTTTCCAGTCTGAGCAGGGAAGGTTGGTGGGCGGTGGAAACCGTGCTTGATGAATTGCAAGCACGGGAGCTTATTCCTCAAATCAAACAAGCTGGGGGCGAGGGAATTGTGGAGTATCCTCTCAATAAAGTTATTTACTGATAGTTATCTTCTTAGGAAGGATAAAGTTTGACCGAGATCAAAGTTAGTGTAGTTATGGGGAGTAAGTCGGATTATCCGGTAATGAAAGAGTGTCTTAGGATGTTAGATATATTTGATCTAAAATATGAAGTTAAGATTCTTTCGGCTCATCGAAGTCCGGAGACTACTCGCCAGTTTTCCCGGCATCTGGAAAAGAGAAAAATAAAGGTTGTTATTGCCGGAGCTGGAGGAGCTGCTCATCTACCAGGTTTCATTGCTGCCCATACAGAGATTCCAGTTATCGGAGTTCCCCTAAGCTCTTCATCTCTCAAGGGTGTAGATGCCCTATATTCGATAGTTCAAATGCCTGGTGGGGTGCCGGTAGCCTGCATGGCTGTTGGTGAGGCAGGAGCAAGAAATGCTGCTATTTTAGCTGCTCAAATCCTGGCTCTTCAGTTTCCCGAGGTCAAAATCAAACTGAAAGAATACAAAATTCTCCTCTCTAAAGAAGTCTCATTGTAGTTTATTCTGTATTCCATCGGGGTAGAGGAAATCACCCCCGTTGGGTAGGGGAGGCTTTAGCCTCCCATTGTCTTGGTAGTTAATAAGATAAAAAACGGAGGTATTTGATGGGTAGTAAAATTAGCAAAGTGGTAGGTCGGCAGATTCTGGATTCGCGAGGTAATCCTACCCTGGAAGCAGAGGTAACTTTGCAAAATGGAGCCAAGGGGTTAGCTGCAGTACCTTCGGGGGCTTCTACGGGAGAACACGAGGCGGTGGAGTTGAGGGATGGTGGTTCAAAATGGATGGGCCAAGGGGTTAGCCAAGCAGTTAAGAATGTAAACGAAAAAATAGCTCCGGCAGTGAAAGATAAGGATGTTTTTTGGCAGGTGGAAATCGATCAGTTAATGATTGATTTAGATGGTACTTCTAACAAGCAAAAACTTGGGGCTAATGCTATTTTAGGAGTTTCCTTGGCGGTAGCCAAGGCAGCATCAACCTATTTTGGGCAGCCCCTTTACCGATATCTGGGAGGAGTGGGAGCAAGAATTATTCCCGTTCCTATGATGAACGTTCTTAACGGGGGTAAGCATGCCGACAATAATGTTGATCTGCAAGAATTTATGATAATACCAGTAGGAGCCGACAGTTTTTCTGAGGCACTGAGAATAGCAGTGGAGACCTTTCACAGCTTGAAAAAGGTCCTTCAGAAAAAAGGGTATAGTACCGCTGTGGGAGATGAGGGAGGGTTTGCTCCTAATCTTTCTTCCAATCGAGAGGCTCTGGAGGTAATTATGTTAGCTATCGAAAAAGCTGGTTATAAAGCCGGTGAAGATATTGTTCTGGCCCTGGACCCGGCGGCCAGCAGTTTCTATAGTCAAGGGAAATATGTTCTTAAAGCCGAAGAAAACTCTCAAAGGACTTCCCGGGAGATGGTAGACTTTTACGAGGAGCTTCTTTCCTCTTTCCCTATTGTTTCTATTGAGGATGGACTGGCAGAAGATGATTGGGAGGGATGGAAAATGCTCACTTCTCACTTAGGGGATAAAATTCAGATAGTGGGTGATGATATTTTCGTCACCAACACCGAACGTTTAAAAAAAGGAATTTCTCTGGGAGTAGCTAATTCAATTTTGATCAAGCCGAATCAAATTGGGACTCTTACTGAGACTATCCAGGCTATTCAGTTAGCCTTGAGTGCCGGTTACACTGCTGTAGTCTCTCATCGCTCCGGGGAAACTGAGGATACTACTATCGCCGATTTAGTGGTAGGGACTTCTACGGGCCAGATTAAGACTGGCTCCTGTTGTCGTAGTGAGAGAATCGCCAAGTATAACCGCCTCCTGAGAATAGAGGAGCAACTCGGTTCCTCGGCTATTTATGCTGGTAGAACGGCTTTTAAAGGAGATTTTTAATATTTGTTCGGGACATTCTCCTCTTACTTCTAATAAATAACCTTGTAGCGATTTGTCATTGCGAGGGACAAAGTCCCGAAGCAATCCGCGAAGCGTCACGAGGTTGCCAAAGGCAACCGTGGTGATCTTGTTTTTGGGATTGCCACGCCTGTCTTCGGCAGGCTCGCAATGACAGAAAAGAGGGTGGTTTTAGAAAAGCTAAACTATTACCAACATGGAATGTCCTTCACTGAATATTTACAGAGTGAGGAAATTAAGGTGGAAGATGAAAAGTGGAAGATAAAATGCATTGTGTTACTTTAATTCCTGGGGACGGAATTGGTCCCGAAATAACTGAAGTAGCCCGTCAATGTCTGGAAGCTACCGGAGTAAAATTGAAATGGGAGGTGGTAGAAGCAGGTAGCTCGGTTGTGGATAAATACGGAACACCACTGCCTTCTTATGTTATCAATTCAATAAGGAAAAACAAAGTAGCCTGGAAGGGTCCTATTACTACTCCGGTGGGAGGTGGATTTCGTAGTGTGAACGTGGCTCTACGGAAAATGCTGGATTTGTATATGTGTCTGCGTCCCTACAAGTATTATCCAGGTGTTAGAAGTAATTATAAGAATGTCAATCTGGTAGTGGTGCGAGAGAATACGGAAGATCTCTATGCCGGCATTGAATTTAAGGAGGGGAAAAAGGAAACAAGCGAAGTTATTCATTATATTGAGAGATTGAAAAACGTTAAGATATCTGAAGATTCAGCAATTTCTATCAAGCCAATTTCTGTCGCAGCCTCCCAAAGGATTGTGGAAGCTGCTTTTCGCTATGCTCTAAAAAATAGCCGAAGAAAAGTAACCGCTGTCCATAAGGCTAACATTATGAAATACAGTGACGGTCTATTCTCCAGGGTAGCTAGGGAGGTAGCTTGCCGTTATGCCGGACAGATAGAATTTGAAGAAAAACTGGTGGATAATATGTGTATGCAACTGGTTCAGAAGCCCTGGTTGTATGACGTCCTGGTTTTACCAAACCTCTACGGAGATATAATCTCCGATCTTTGTGCTGGCTTGGTAGGGGGGTTAGGGGTGGCTCCGGGAGCCAACATAGGTGATGACCTTGCTGTTTTTGAGCCTACCCATGGTAGTGCTCCTAAATACAAAGGAATGAACAGAGTTAATCCGGCCGCAATGATTCTCTCCGGAGTAATGATGCTGAGGTATCTGGGAGAGAAAAAAGCCGCTGATATTCTGGAAAATGCATTATCTGGAGTAATAAAGGAGGGAAAAAAAGTTACTTATGATCTAAAGCCCTCTCCAGATGATCCCACCGCCGTAGGTACGCGAGAAATGAGTCAGGCTATTATCCAAAGAATTAGGGAGATAACTTAAGGCTTGTCTTATTTACTTTTTCCACCTTTCCTTCCAAAAATGACTTTCTCTTGCACATTTTTGCATTTATACTAAAATAACATTGGAGAAATAAATGGATGAGTCTAAAAATCAAGGTAAAAACCGACCTCCCCAGAAATTATTGCCCAAGAATAAGTTGGGGCGAAATCTCTTTCTCTTGTTGATTGTTTTCGTGGTGGCTATTTCTATATTTAATTTTGTCAAGATTGGTTCTCAGGTTAAAGAAGAACAGATTTCTTATACTCAATTCCTGAATCTGGTAGGCCGGGGTAGTATTAACAAGGCAGTGGTTAAGGGACGAGTTGTTAAGGCCATAGTAGAAGGTGGAGTTCAAGTTCAGACTTATGTTCCCGATGATCCTGAGTTTATCAAGATCTTACGAGAAAAAGGGATTGAAATAGAGGCCTATCCGGAGACTACCGGTTGGTGGGCCAGTATTCTCGGAGGTATTCTTCCCGTTATAATCTTCATCGGAATTTGGTTTTATATTTTTCGTCAAATGCGAGCTACCGGAAATCGTGCTCTTTCTTTTGGTAAGAGTAAGGCTAAAATGCTTTCCCGGGATAAAATCAAGATTACCTTCAAAGATGTGGCCGGGGCCGATGAGGCTAAAGAAGAACTCGGGGAGATTATTGAATTTCTGAAAAATCCCCAGAAGTTTGAGAAAATGGGAGCGAAAATTCCCAAGGGAGTAATCATGGTGGGCCCCCCCGGGTGTGGCAAAACGCTTTTGGCCAGGGCCATAGCTGGAGAGGCGGGAGTTCCTTTCTTTTCCATAAGTGGTTCCGATTTTGTAGAAATGTTTGTAGGAGTGGGCGCTTCCCGCGTCCGGGATTTGTTTGAACAGGGTAAGAAAAATGCTCCCTGTATCATTTTTATTGATGAGCTGGACGCGGTGGGAAGACAGCGTTTTGCTGGTATTGGCGGGGGTCACGATGAAAAGGAGCAAACTCTTAATCAACTACTGGTAGAACTGGATGGGTTTAATCCGCGGGAAGGGGTAATCATAATGGGAGCAACTAACCGTCCCGATGTCCTGGACGTTGCTCTTCTTCGTGCGGGAAGATTCGATCGGAGGATTACTATTAATGTCCCTGATATTCAAGAGAGAGAGGAGATTTTGGCTCTTTACATGCGAAATAAGCCTATTGCTCCTGAGGTTGATGTCAAAATACTGGCCCGTCAAACATCGGGTTTCGTAGGCTCAGATCTGGAGAATCTAGTCAATGAAGGTTCTTTGCTGGCGGCTCGTCGTAATAAGACCCGGGTAGAGATGGCTGAATTGGAGGAAGCTATTGATCGAGTAATTGCCGGTCCAGAGAAGAAATCAAGAGTTATGCGGCCGAAGGAGAAAAAAATCGTAGCTTATCACGAGAGTGGTCATACTTTAGTAGGCAATCTTCTTCCCCTGGCTGATCCCATTCATAAAGTTTCCATTATTCCTCGGGGATCGGCTGCTTTGGGATATACTCTTCAGCTTCCTTTGGAAGATAGGTATTTGGCTACCAAATCAGAGCTTCTGGAGAAATTGACTGTTCTTTTAGCCGGTCGAGCCAGTGAAGAGTTGATTTTTAATGAGGTGAGTACCGGTGCTCAAAACGATCTACAGCGGGCTACCTATCTTGCTCGCAAAATGGTTTTAGAGTATGGGATGAGCGAAAAGCTGGGTCCTGTTGTCCTGACAACCGGCCATGATGAGATCTTTCTGGGCAGAGATTTACTCAAGGAGAGAAACTACAGTGAAGAATTAGCCTTTGAGATAGACAAGGAAATTCATCGCATGATAGGGAAGTGTTATCAACGGGCTAAGAAGATTTTGAGAGAAAATGAGGATAAACTTATTAAGCTGGCCGAACTTCTGGAAGAAAAGGAAGTTTTGGGAAAGGAGGAAATAAAGAGTGTCTTGGGTGCAAAGATAAACGAGAAGAAGGAAAAAGAGAAGAAGACTGAGGAAAAAGTGGTTACTCCGGAAGTAAAGTCTGGTCAGTTGAATGAGAAAGAAACAGAAAAGTAGAATTCTCGAGCCCCAGAGTGAATCAATTTACCCTTGATTTCAAAGATAGACAGCTCTCTCTAAACAAGAGAGTAGCAGTGATGGGGATCCTGAATGTGACCCCTGATTCTTTTTTTGATGGGGGTAAGTATCTTAGGCCGGAGGCTGCCCTCAAACGTGTGGAGGAAATGGTTCAGGAAGGAGCGGATATCATTGATATCGGAGGTGAGTCAACCCGTCCTGGCTCGCAATTGGTATCTCTGCAGCAAGAACTCCGGAGGGTTATCCCTGTGGTTAGGAGGATAAGGAGACTTTTTGAGATTCCTCTTTGTGTGGATACCTACAAAGCCGAAGTAGCCAGGGAGGCTATCGAAGCTGGAGCCAGGATGATAAATGACATAAGTGGTTTAAGATTCGACAGGGAAATGGCCCGGGTTGTTGCTTCCTTTAATGTCCCGGTAATAATTATGCATATAAGAGGGACTCCGCGTATGATGCAGAGAAACCCACGGTATAAGAACTTAATCAAGGAGATTATTTCTTACCTAAGGAAGGGTATTGACATTGCTTTGGCTGCTGGAGTAAGCTCAAAAAATATTATTATCGATCCGGGTATTGGATTTGGTAAAACCGTTCGACATAATCTGCAAATTATCAAAAATTTGGCTGAGCTTAAGACTTTAAATCAGCCCATTCTTATGGGAGTATCTCGGAAGTCCTTTATTGGCAAGGTGTTGGATCTACCACCACAGGAACGTTTGGAAGGAGGGCTGGCTGCTGTTTCTTTGGCTGTATTTACTGGAGCGCGCATTATTCGTACTCATGATGTCAGGTCAACTCGGCAAGTGGTGGATATGGTTCAGGCGGTCCTGAATTCGTAATTCTTTTTCAAGGTGGTTTTAACAGGCTGAATACTCGGAGGAAAATTTCAAGTTGAGTAATTTCTCTAATTACTTCATTTTGGGAATTGATCCCGGAACGGCTTCTACTGGGTTTGCTTTGCTCAAATGTGAACCTGAGTTAGAAATGGTAGAGTCCGGTTGCATTCGTACTTCACCTTCAAAGTGCATGGTAGAACGTCTCCAGCAGATTTATCAGGCGGTCAGAGGTATTGTAAATAAGTATCATCCGCGAGAAATTGCTATCGAACAAGTTTTCTTTAGTCAAAATGTCAAAACAGCTCTTTCCGTGGGCCAGGCCCGGGGAGTAATTATGTTGGCCACGGCTGGAAAAAATGGAACGGTTTACCACTATACTCCTCTGGAGATAAAGCAAGCTATTTGTAGTTACGGAAGGGCAGATAAAAAGCAGATTCAACATATGGTTCAGCGGCTACTTAATTTGTCTTCGGTTCCTACTTCAGATGATGTAGCCGATGCTATGGCAGTAGCCCTCTGTCACTATTATAGTCGAAAGATAAAGATTTTAGGTTCTTCTCTCTCATCTTCTTTTCCCAAATCGTGATTTCCCCCCGGAAGGAGACGGAAGAGTCCAAAAAAGCTATTATTTTATATCAAAATCTCGACAAGGGTTCTTAAATCCAGAGCAGGAGGCAAGATGAATGAATTTTTCTCTTTCCGAAGAACAAAAGATGATTCTGGAGATGGTAGAGGAACTTTCTCAGAAAGAGTTTGCCCCTCTGGCAGATGAAATTGCCAGTAAAGGGGAATTTCCCCAGAAGAATATTGAGAAATTAGCCAAATTAGATCTCTTTGGGGTGACTATTCCCCAGAAATTTGGGGGTCTGGAGATGGGTTATCTTACCTGGGCTTTGATTGCCGAGAGAATCTCCACTGCTTGTGCTACCACTGGTTTAATTTTCGGGGCCAATCTACTTTGTACTTATCCCCTTTTAAATTTTGGCACTGAGGAGCAAAAAAGAAAATATCTTCCTCCTTTAGCAAAAGGAGAGTCTTTGGGTGCTTTTGCTTTAACGGAGCCGGAAGCAGGTTCGGATGCCGGGAATGTGCAGACCACGGCTAAAAGAGAGGGCGATAATTATATTATAAACGGGAATAAGATTTTTATTACCAACGGTGGAGTGGCCGATGTGTATGTGGTCATTGCCAATATTGAGAAAAAAATAGGTCCGCGAGGTCTTACCGCTTTTATTGTGGAGAAAAACACACCCGGCTTCACTTTTGGTCAGCATTTCCGCAAGATGGGATTGGAAGCTTTACCTAATGTGGAATTAATTTTTCAAAACTGCTCTATCCCACGAGAAAATCTTTTAGCCAGAGAAAAGAGAGGATTTCGGGTAGCTATGCAAACTTTTGCGGCGGGAAGAATTGGGGTAGGAATAGGAGCTCTGGGGATAGCCCAGGCTGCTTTTAAGAAGGCAAAGGAATATGCAAAAGAGAGAGTTCAGTTTGGTCAACCGATCTCCAGCTTCCAGGCTATCCGGCAAATCCTGGCTGACATGGCTACTCAGATTGAGGCAGCTCGTTATCTTCTTTATCGGGCGGCCTGGCTATTAGATCAAAATAAGCCCTTTGAAAAATTAGCTTCTATGGGCAAACTGTATGCTTCGGAAATTGCCATGAGTGTCACCACTAAAGCAGTTCAAGTGCTGGGTGGTTACGGCTATACAAAAGACTATCCAGTAGAAAGGTATATGAGAGAAGCTAAGTTATTTGAGATTATTGAAGGAACTTCCGAAATTCAAAGAGGGGTTATTGCCAGGTTAATTCTCAAGGAGGGCTAGGCACATTCTCCTTTGCTCCTGGGATACTCTCGTTTATCTCGTTGAAACCGTTCCTCTCGTTCATTTAGTTCCTCTGGTTCCTCTGGTTCGTTTGGTTCTTCTGGTTGCTCCGGTGATAATCCACATATAAATTACTGTAAGGAAAGAATAATGGATGTAATTGTTTGCATAAAGCAAGTTCCAGATACCGAAGAGATTCATAAGGTCAGGATTGATTCAGAGAAACATACTCTTATCCGGAAGGGAATTAAAAGTATTATTAATCCCTTCGATGAGAATGCTCTGGAGGAGGCTCTGAGGATAAAAGAAAAAATGGGAGGAACGGTTACTGTTCTCTCTATGGGTCCGCCTCAAGCCAAAGATGCTCTAAAGAAGGCTCTGGCCATGGGAGCGGATCAGGCTATCCTGCTTTCTGATTTAGCATTTGCTGGTTCAGATACCCTGGCTACTTCCTGCACTCTTTCGGCGGCCATCAAAAAGATCAAACGCTTTGATTTAATTTTGCTGGGCAAGCAGGCCATTGATGGTGACACTGCTCAGGTAGGACCAGGTTTAGCTGAATGGTTACACCTATCTCAAATTACTTATGCCCGGAAAATAGAAATACATGACGGACGAGTAAGAGTTGAGCGTAGTTTGGAGGACTCTTTTGAAGTTGTAGAGACTACCTTTCCTGTTCTGATAACAGTGACTAAGGAGATTAACCAACCTCGTTATCCTTCTTTGAGAGGTCTTCTTAGAGCTAAAAAGGAAGAAGTGTTGGTATGGACTTCCCAGGATCTTCCTTTAAAAGTAAGTAAAATTGGCTTGGATGGTTCTGCTACTCAGGTGATAGATATTTTCACTCCCGAGGTTCCTTCCCGAGGGAAGATTATATCGGGAGATATCTACCAGAAAGTGGATAGGTTAATAGAGAAATTCAAAAAGGAAAAGTTGATATGAGAGTTAGATAATGAGCCGAATCGAAATTTTGGAAGAAAAGTGTACCGGTTGCCAAAAATGCATTTCCGTCTGTCCGGTTTCAGCAATTTATAAGGAAGGCAAGAAAGTCAGTATAGCTTCAAATTGTACTTTTTGCGGTCTCTGCGTCAAGGTATGTCCTTATCAGGCTATTAGAATGGAGAAGAAGGAAAAAGAAGTTGATCTCTCTTCTTGGCGGGGAGTGTGGGTGTTGGCTGAACAAAAAGATGGACAAGTTAGTCCGGTGACCTACGAGCTTCTGGGAGCAGGGAGAAATTTGGCTGATGGCCTAAAAGAAAAACTTACTCTTGTTTTGGTCGGAGAAAAACTGGACAGAAATTTAAATTCCTTAGAGAATTACTATATAGACAGAATCTATCATTGGGCCAAAGAATATTAGTAGAAAGAGAAGGAAATAGCTTTTG
>AQRW01000155.1 GCA_000402295.1 Candidatus Aerophobus profundus SCGC AAA252-L23 | reverse complement strand
AAAAGGGAATTGATCAGATTTCTTGGGAAGAAAAAATACTCACCCTTAAGGAGATAGATAGGTGGGAGTATGATGAGAAAAAACTCAAGGAACTTCTTTTCCCCCTAAGAAAATGGGATGAGGTTTCCGGGCTGGACAAAAAGAAATTAGAGACTCTCCTCGCCACCGACGAGCTGACCCCTTTGGAAAAATATCTGGTCAAGAAAAGTCTCAAAAAAACCGGTTCCCACTACCATCTTTCCGTCAAAGAAAGAGAAAAGTGAAAGGGTGTGGTCCCCTTTTGGGTTGACATTCACCCATTTATGGAATTTTATCCTCTCTATCCAGTTTTTCAGGTTCTTTCCCCTTTCAATTTGCATCAACCTTTGCATCAACCTACTATTTAAGGACATAAAAGATTGCTTTTCCAAAGCCTTTTTGTTCAATTATATCAAGTTCAGCCATTTTCCTTATTTCTTTATGGACGGCTTGCCTTGATATTTCGAACATCCTTTGTAGATCTCCAGAAGTAATCCTGCCATTTCTTGATTTGACTATTCTATAGTAATGTGGTAAGATCTCAACATTGTACCGAGTTAACAAATTTTGTTTCAACTATCCCGAAAGGGAAAAGGAGGTGATATTGGCTTAAAGCCGAAAGATAGAAAGGTAATAAATCTAAGTCAGAAAAGGAAAAGAGATTTGTATTGACTTATGAGATTGTTTTGGTATTATTTATTAACCGAGGAGGATACAGAATGTTGAGGAAATGTATGGTGGTAGGTATGGTGGTGGGTATGGTGGTAGTTTGTTTGAGTCTGCTGATAACTGTAAACTGCTTGGCAACTGGTGTCGGCCAGACTGAAGAGCTAAGAATAGCTCCCAACCCCTTCATTCCCAATGATGGAAAGACCAACACCGGAAGCTGGATGGAAGGAGGAGGAGTAACCTTCACTAATCTAGCTCTTGAAGTAGTAGAGGTAAAAATTTATACTCTGGCCGGAGAACTCATTGCCGAGGGTACTCTCCCAACAAGAGGAGAATGGATTTGGAATGGCAGAAATCAGGAAGGGAATAAAGTTGCCAGTGGGATATACCTTTATATTGCTACCGGCCCGTTCGGAGAGAAGTTGGGCAAACTAATAGTCATAACCTAAAAAAGAGGGGAAGGGAAACTGTCAAGGATACCTTTTTTCGGAGCTGATTGAAATAAAGGAGGGAGGAGCAAAAAGATGTGGAAAAAAGTTGCTATTGTGGTAGTCTGCGGTTTACTACTCGGGCTGGGATCTCTTGCCTATGCCGCCGAAGTAGGTACTACCGCTCTTAATTTTCTCAAATTAGGAGTGGGAGTCAGAGCCATCGGAATGGGAGGAGCATTTTCAGCCGTGGCCGATGATGCCAGTTCTATTTACTGGAATCCCGCTGGATTAGTTCGGTTGGAAGATAACCAGGTTGAATTTATGCACACCAACTATTTGCTGGGCATAAATTATGAGTATGTAGTCCTTGCCCAAAAGTTAGATGAGAAATCGGCTCTGGGTGTTAGCTTCGGTTGGCTCAATTCTGGTGATATAAAAAGAACGACCATGAACGAGCCGGGAGGGACCGGAGATTATTTTACCGCCAAAGATACGGTAGCTACCTTAGGTACTGCCCGGAAAATGGGAGAAAACTTGCTTTTGGGAGTGGGAATTAAATTTATGGCGGAGAATTTAGATGATCAACAGGCTCAAACTTGGGGAATCGACCTGGGAAGTATTATTAAGCTGACCCCTGAGCTTTCTCTTTCCGGTGGAATTCAGAATCTGGGTGGAAAAATGAGATTTATGGAAGAAGAAGACAGGCTTCCTCTTAATTACAGAGTAGGAATTGCCTATAAACCATCCTCTAATGGCTTCATTCTGGCTCTGGATTTAAATCAGCCGGTAGATAATGAGCTATACGTAAATATAGGTACCGAGTTTAGCAATGGTCCTCTGGCTCTGAGAGGAGGTTATGCCTCTGGTCCTGCTGATATTGGCTCAGGATTCAGTTTCGGTTTCGGCTTAAAGTTGTTACAGTTTGGTCTGAATTATGCTTGGGTTCCCTACGGAAAATTTGGAGATGCTCACAGAGTTTCTCTCAATATTAATTACTAATCTCAGATAATCGTAAGAGGATGTCATCCAAAACATCCGGCTAAAGAGAAAATATTTATCTTCTCCTTCCTCTACAGCCAATGAACGGATGATGGAGATGGGTATTTTATCAGAAGGGATCTGTGGGTCTGGAAAGCAGAGAATGAGAAGAGTGATAGGATGGTCAGAGAAACTTATTTTTACGGAATAATTAGTGACTCCGGGCAGAACTAGACAGGTAAAATTGTAGTCATAAAATAGTATAATAGCGGATGAAGCCTCAATAAAAAGAAGGAGTCAGAAGCGACTCCTTCTTTTTTGTTACTAAGCAAGGATAACTCTTAGGTTGCACACAAGATAAGGTAGCCACAAGTTTTAACTTGCACAAATAAACGCAGGCTAAAGCCTGCGGCTACCGGATCATAATAAAGAGGCTAAAGCCTGCGGCTACCGGATCATAATAAAGAGGCTAAAACCTGCGGCTACTAATTGCAAGAAGACCAAAAGTTTTGGTAACACTGGGTAAATTAACAGAGTGAAGATGAGGAATAAAATATAGTCCCAGGATGATGAAGATATGAATATTAGCGGAAAAACAAAAGTTGTAGGGATTTTTGGCTATCCGATTGCCCATTCTCTTTCCCCTCTTCTTCACAACGCTGCTTTTGAAGAACTAAAAATGGATTTTGTTTATCTTCCCTTTTTAATTAAGCCCCCAGAGTTAAAGAGAGCGGTCCAGGGAATAAAAGCTCTCAACCTGGTAGGGATAAATGTCACGGTACCCCATAAACAAGCTATTATCCCCTTTTTAGATGAACTTTCCCCTGAGGCTTCCCTTATTGGAGCAGTAAACACAGTCCATCATTGCCAGGGAAAATTAATTGGCTATAATACTGATGGAGCAGGATTCATTGAATCTCTTTGTCAGGAGGGTGGCTTTGACCCTCGGGGAAAAAGGGTTCTTCTGTTGGGAGCAGGAGGTGCTGCCTCAGCTATCACTTTTTCTCTCATTGAAAAAGAAGTCAGTGAGCTTTTTATCGCTAACCGAACATTCAAAAAAGCCCAAGAACTTGTCGGCAGATTGAAAAACACGGCATCTCTACATTGTTGTCTCACTCCTCTCAAGCTCGGTGAATCTTGCTGTACTAATCTGCTCCCTAAAATTGATTTGCTAATTAATGCCACCTCCCTGGGAATGCTCCCAGAGGACCCTCCACCTCTCAGTCCTCACTTGCTACTCTCCTCTCTTTTCTATTATGACGTTGTCTATAACCGAAGAACTCGACTTTTGAAGGCGGCCACCGATAAACAAATCCGTTACCTGGACGGACAGGAAATGCTAATTCATCAGGCTGCCCTTTCATTTAACATCTGGACTAACCGAAGAGCTCCTTTAAGAAAAATGCGCCAGGTTATTCAAGAAAGTGGGAGGTTAAAACCTCCCCTACCCTTACAATGACTTGTCATTGCGAGTTTGAAACAGACGTGGCAATCTGATAGAAAGTGGTAGCCGCAGGCTTTAGCCTGCGTTTATTTGCGCAAGTTAAAACTTGCGGCTACCTTTATAAAATCTAAACTGTTACCCCCGGGCAGGTTAAAATTCCCTCAGGGGTCAAGACAACTAAAAGAAAGGATGAGCTGAAATGTTGAGATACCTCACGGCGGGAGAATCGCATGGTCGAGGATTAATAGCCATCCTTGATGGGATCCCCGCCGGCCTTTCTCTCCTGGACGAAGACATTAACCAAGAGCTTTTCAGGAGACAACAGGGTTATGGTCGAGGAGAGAGGATGAAGATTGAGAAGGATCAGGTAAAAATCCTTTCCGGAGTTCGGAGAGGAGAAACCTTAGGCAGCCCTATTGCTCTCTGGATAAGAAACCGCGACTGGGAAAACTGGAAAAAGATAATGAATTCAAAACCCCCTTCAGAGAGGAAAACTACTGATTTTCTCATTGCTCCCCGTCCCGGTCATGCTGACTTGGTGGGAGTAATAAAGTATGCCCGAGAGGACATAAGAGATGTTCTGGAAAGGGCTAGTGCTCGAGAGACAGCTATTCGGGTAGCTGTAGGAGCTGTTTGTCGCAAACTTCTAAAAGAATTTAAGATAAAAATCTACAGCCGGGTAATTCAAATTGGGCCGATCAGAGACAATAGTCATCCCGGAGAGATAATCAGACATTATAAAAAGATAGAAAAATCCTCACTTCGCTGCTCGGGTGAGGAAGCCGAGAAAAAGATGGTCCTTTTGATAGACCAGGCAAAAGAACAAGGAGATACTCTGGGAGGAGTTTTTGAGGTTCTGGTTACTGGACTCCCTCTCGGATTGGGTAGTTACGTCCAGTGGGATCTCAAATTGGATGCTAACCTGACTCGGGCTTTGATGAGCATTCAGGCAATAATAGGAGTAGAGATTGGTTCAGGCTTTAGCCTAATTGGGAAATGGGGATCTCAGGCTCAAGATGAGATTTTTTACGATAATTCCCGCCAATCATTTTACCGCCGGACCAATCACGCCGGGGGAATCGAAGGAGGCATGACCAACGGAGAACCAGTGATTATGCGAGCAGCCATGAAACCCCTTTCCACGCTAAGAAAACCTCTTTCTTCCATAGATATAAGAAGAAAAACTCAAGTGCGGGCTAGCCGGGAAAGATCCGATGTTTGTGCCGTGCCCGCGGCCAGTGTCATCGGAGAAGCAGTAGTTGCCTTTGAAATTGCCAAAGTTATGGAAGATAAATTTGCCGGGGACTCTCTTGCCGAGATGAAAAGAAATTACCTGAGCTACTCTCAATATCTCAGGGAAAGATGAGCAAAAATATGAATATTGTTCTCACTGGCTTTATGGGAACTGGCAAAAGTGAGACAGGTAAACTTCTCTCTCGAAGATTGAAAATGAGACATCTAGATACTGATGAGTTAATCGAGAAAGAAGAGAAGAGGAAAATTCATCAGATTTTTCAAGAAGAAGGGGAAGCTTATTTTCGTCGGGTGGAAAAGGAAGTAGTTGCCCAGATTGCCCGGGTTGATGGATGTGTTATTTCCACAGGTGGCGGAGTAGTATTGGATAAGGAAAATATGGACTTTCTCAGACAAAAAGGTCTCATTATTTGCCTCAATAGTGACCCCAAAACTATTCTTAGCCGGACGGTCAAAGGAGAAAATCGTCCTCTACTCCAGGGAGTAAGTAACCCGGCTGAGAGAATCAGAAAACTCTTAAATGTAAGGATGCCTTATTATCAACAGGCTGACTTGATGATTGATACCTCCGGGAGAAGTCCGGAAGAAGTGGTGGAAACAATTGTGGAAAACTTGGGGAAAAAATGGAAAAAATTGTAGTTGATCTTGGACAGCGCGGTTATCCCATTTATATTGGCTCTCAGTTGGATAACCTGGGCCAGGTTTGCCGGGAGATTATTCCGCTGGGCCGTATCTTAATAATCAGCGATAAGTTGATATTTTCCCTTTACGGACCAAGGGTAAAAGAGAATCTGGAGACTGCGGGCTTTAAGGTTTTCTCTTTCCTGGTTCCTCGAGGAGAGCAATCCAAGTCTCTTTCTCAGGCTGCTCGTATCTGGAAGGAATGCGTAAGACTCAAACTGGAGCGGTCTGACTCAACCCTGGCTCTGGGAGGAGGAGTAATCGGAGACCTAACTGGATTTGTAGCCGCTACTTATTTGAGGGGTATAAATTTTGTGCTCCTGCCTACCACCCTCTTATCTCAGGTGGATTCTTCGGTAGGAGGCAAGGTAGGTATCAATCTTCCCCAAGGGAAAAATCTAATAGGGGCTTTTCATCAACCTCGAGGAGTCTGGATAAATACTTCTTTTCTCCAAAGTCTTCAACTTAAGCAAATTAGGGAGGGTTTAGCTGAGCTGGTAAAACATGCCATAATTAAGGATGAAAGCCTTTTTGATTATCTGGAGAGAAACCTGGAGATGATTAAAAAACCAAGTCTCAGCCTAATAGAGCCAGCCATTGCCCGATCGGTAAAGATAAAAGCCCGAATCGTGGAAAAAGATGAAAGAGAAGAAAAAGGAATCAGGCAAATACTCAATTTTGGTCATACCATTGGACATGCCCTGGAAACTTTCACTGATTACCGGCAGTACACTCACGGAGAGGCAGTTGCTCTGGGAATGGTTG
The DNA here is from genome assembly GCA_000402295.1 of Candidatus Aerophobus profundus SCGC AAA252-L23. Classification (GTDB taxonomy): domain Bacteria; phylum Aerophobota; class Aerophobia; order Aerophobales; family Aerophobaceae; genus Aerophobus; species Aerophobus profundus. Next base: position 19,288 of record AQRW01000155.1, on the reverse strand, counting down.
CTGCTGGATCTATGGCCACAAAAATGGGAACATTTTCTCCGCAAGAGTTTTTTAGAATGAGAAAACTCTTGCAAAACATTGGTTTACCTGTTAAAATAACAAAGAAGCTAAATCTAAAAGAGGTAGAGAAAATTTTCTGGCTGGACAAAAAGGTTAAAAGGGGAAAAATTAACTTTGTTCTTCCCCGTAGGATTGGGGAAGTTTTTCTAACCGACAATGTCCCGACTCAGTTGCCCAAAGAAACACTTTCGGAAATGCTCGATGAAAAACAATAAAAGGATGACTCAAATTCTGGTGATTCATGGTCCCAATTTAAACTTGCTGGGAGTGAGGGAAAGAAAAATTTACGGAGAGATAGCCCTTAGTCAGGTGAATCAAATACTTCGGAGCCGGGGTGAACAACTTGGCTGTGAGTTAAAAATATACCAGTCCAATCAAGAAGGAGAGATTGTCTCTCTAATCGGTGAAGCTCGGAAGTGGGCTGACGTAATTATCATAAATCCAGCCGCCTATACCCATACCAGTGTAGCTATAAGAGATGCTATCTCCGCCGTAGCTCTTCCAGCTATTGAAGTTCATCTAACCAATATTTTCTCCCGAGAGGAGTTTCGCCACAAATCTTTAACTGCCCCTGTCTGCCGGGGACAGATATGTGGGTTCGGCATCTATAGCTATATCCTGGCTCTGGAAGCCGCGGTAGAGCTGACAAAATAAACCACAGAGGTAAATTTGTTGAAACAAGAAAACAAACCGAAAATCAATTTAAGAGATGCCCGGCAGCAAATTGACCAAGTTGACCTTAGGCTGCTAAATTTACTTAATGAGAGAACGAGTGAAGTACTAAAAATAGGAAAAATCAAAAAGGCCCAAGGAGCAAGTTATTATTCTCCCGTCCGGGAGAGAAAAATTCTTGAGCATCTTCTTGCTGAGAATAAGGGTCCTCTTTCCGATGACGCTTTAACAGAAATCATGCAGTTAATATTTAAAGTCTCCCTGTCGCTGGAGAAAAAACTAAAGATTGTTTATTTTGGCCCTCCTGCTACCTTTACTCATCTGGCAGCTATTCGTTGTTTTGGCAGAAGAGTAAATTTGCAGCCGGCCAGGAGTATTGGGGAAATCTTTCGCCAGGTAGAAAAGAAACAAGCTGACTACGGAGTGGTACCGGTGGAAAACTCCACCGAAGGGGTGGTCAACCATACCCTGGACATGTTCCTGGATTCAGACCTGAAAATACATACCGAGGTAATTCTGGAGATTGCCCATTATCTTTTGGGGAAAGGGAAATTAGAAAAGATCAAAAGAGTTTACTCCCACCCTCAGGCTCTGGCTCAATGCCGAACCTGGCTGGAGGAAAACTTACCCAAAGTGGAATTAAAAGAAGTGGAAAGTACCGCTCGAGCCGCCCAAAAAGCAGTCCGTGAGATCAATGCTGCCGCTGTAGCTTCGGAAATTGCTGCCTCTCTATATCACCTACCTATAATTGCCCAGCGCATTGAGGATACTTCGGCCAATTACACCCGTTTCCTGGTGGTGGGTAGAGAATATGCAGAAAAGAGCCGTCAGGATAAAACCTCCATTCTTTTTTCCATTAAAGACAAAGTAGGAACGCTATGCGATATGCTGACTCCTTTCCGGAAATACGAAATCAATCTGACTAAAATAGAATCCCGACCAACCAAGAAAAAGGCCTGGGAGTATGTCTTTTTTGTCGATTTTATTGGACACATGGAGGATAAGAAGGTCAAAATGGCTCTAACTGAGTTGGAAAAACAATGCCTTTTCTTAAAGATTTTAGGCTCTTATCCCCAAGGAGAAAAATAAATGGTCATTACTCTAAAGCCGGGAACAACCGAAAAGGGAATCAAGGATGTGATTGAGAAAATCAGAGAACTCAACTTTACTCCTCACATTTCTCGTGGCTCCCGGAGAACAATTATCGGAGTTATCGGTGAGAATCCTTCCCGGTTTCGTCACCTTTTTGAAGCTATGTTTATAGTAGAATCAGTGACTCCTATTTCCCGGCCTTATAAACTGGTAAGCCGGGAGTTCAAAAAAGAAGATACTCTCATCAAAGTGAGAGAAGTTACCGTAGGAGGAAAAGAGATCTCTGTTATAGCTGGTCCCTGTGCCGTGGAAAATCGTGAGATGCTTATTGCGGTGGCCAGAGCAGTAAAAAAGAGAGGAGCAAAGATTCTTCGAGGAGGAGCTTTCAAACCCAGAACTTCCCCTTATTCTTTTCAAGGTCTGGGAGAAGAAGGTTTAAAATATTTAGCCGAAGTTAGAGAAATCACCGGACTCCCCATAGTTACCGAAGCTATGGATGTCCGTCAGGTGGAACTGCTCGATAACTATGCTGATATTATTCAAATCGGAGCCCGGAATATGCAGAATTTTGATTTACTCCGAGAGGTAGGACAGACCAAGTTACCCGTCTTACTAAAACGAGGAATGGCTTGTACCGTAAAGGAATTCCTGATGTCAGCCGAATATATTTTGTCCAGCGGTAACTATAATGTCATTCTCTGTGAAAGAGGAATAAGAACATTTGAGAATTCCACCCGCTTTACTCTAGACCTGGCCAGTGTTTCTCTAATTAAGATCTTAACCCACCTTCCCGTGATAGTAGATCCCAGCCACGCCACCGGAATGAGAAGTTTAATCATTCCTACTTCCCGGGCGGCTATTGCCGTAGGAGCTGACGGCCTGATGGTAGAGGTTCATCATCACCCGGAAGAGGCTCTCTCTGATGGTCCTCAATCCATCACTCCGGAGAGTTTCTCTCTGCTGATGAAAGACGTAAAGTTGATAGCCGAAACGCTTGGGAGAACAATCTGAGGATGGAATCTATTTCTCTCAACTCAGTTAAATACATACGAGGTCAGACTTATCCTCCGGGGGATAAGTCCATCTCTCACCGGGCTCTCATTCTCGCCTCAGTAGCCCGGGGCAAGTCCCATCTTAAGAGAATCTCCCGCGGAAGAGATTGTCAGGCTACCCTCCGAATTATGAGAAAATTAGGAGTAAAGATAGAGGGAAAAGAGGGAAATTTCTCCATCCAGGGTAGGGGACTTCGAGGACTTGAGGAACCTACCGATATTCTTAACTGCCGGAATTCTGGAACCACCATGAGAATTCTCTCTGGTCTCCTATCCGGTCAACCTTTTTACTCCATTCTTTCCGGAGATAATTCCCTGAGAAATCGCCCTATGAGACGGATCGTTGAACCTTTAAGTAAGATGGAAGCCAGAATTTTTGGCCGCCGACAAAATGAATTCCCCCCTCTGGCCATCTTGGGAGGCTCTCTAAAAGGAATTGATTATGTCTTGCCGGTAGCCTCGGCTCAGGTGAAATCCTGTTTGCTTTTAGCTGCTCTTTTGGCCGAAGGAAAAACTTCCATCAAAGAAATTAATTCCTCCCGAGATCATACTGAGCGGATGTTGCGCTTCATGGGCTGTCCGGTTAAAACTGAGGGTCCCCGAATAGAAATCAGAGGAGGAAACATTCTGGAGGGAAAAGATATTTTCATCCCCGGCGATATCTCTGCCGCCGCTTTCTTTATTACCGGAGCGGTTCTTTTAGATGGTTCTTTTTTGCGGGTAAAAGAGGTGGGGTTGAATCCAACTCGCTGTGGATTTCTGGAGGTCCTCAAAGAAATGGGAGCAGATCTAAAGATTAAAGAAAAAAGAGAAATTTGCGGAGAAGAGGTGGGAAATATTGAAGTCCGGGGAGGTGCTTCCCTAAAAGGTCTGACCATTAGCGGAGAACTTATTCCCCGACTAATTGACGAAATCCCTCTCTTGGCAGTAATTGGCTGCTTTGCTCAAGGAGAAACTTTGATAAAAGATGCCCGGGAATTGCGAGTTAAGGAAACCGACCGCATCCGGGCCATAAGTAGTGAACTTAGAAAAATGGGTGCCCAGATTGAAGAAAAAGAGGATGGGATGATTATCCAGGGCAGCGGACAACTCCGGGGGACAACTTGTAGAAGCTGGGGAGACCATCGGATAGCTATGGCTCTAACTATTGCAGCTCTTTGTGCCCAGGGGAAAACCAGGATTCTTAATTCCGGATGTATCTCTATTTCCTTCCCGGGATTTCTTGACACTCTCCAGTCACTTGTCTCTGGTTAAAATCTTCTCGGTAGACTACCCGGGAGAAAAGAGATAACCCCCGGTCTAACCGGGAGCTTTTGAATGAGAAAAAAAGAAAGGTTTATTCCAGCTTTGTTGCTTGTGGTTGTAGGAATTCTTCTCTTAAGCAAGGTGGGCCTGGAAAGAAAAATGGAATCGTCTCAGACAAGCACGTCGGCGCGAGAAGTGGTTTCCTGGCTGGCGGAAAACTATCCTGAGGAAGCTTTTCTGGGTGGCCTAGCCGTAAGCCTGGGATTCAAGGAAATAGTAACTGATCTTTTGTTCCTGCAGGTAATTCAATATTTTGGAGACTGGGGAGAAACTCGTGAGGTGCGATTTCATCGTACCTATCCAATGTTATGGGCTATGGCTAAAATCAGTCCTCATTTTATTGAGGGATATGCCTTGGGATCTTTAGTTATGGAGGATACCAGACATGTGAATGAGGCTATTCTTTATCTGGATGAGGGAATCAAAAACAACCCTTCTTGTTTCCAACTGATTATCTATCGAGACTTTATGCTCCGTCTTTTTGAGACTGCTGAATACGAGAAGGCTATTGAGGGAATCAAAAAAGTTATTTCTCTACCGGGTCATCCACCTATTTTAGAAAGAATTTTAGCTTTTGCCTATGAGAAAAACGGGCAACTCAAGGCTTCTCTCTGGCAATGGAAAAAGGTTTTTCTTTCAACTACCGATTCCCACATTGAAAAAATCTGTCAGAATAATATGAAGCGCCTTTTGGATATATTAATTGAAAAAGAGGGAAGAAAAAATACCCTTCTCTGGCTGAGAAAAGAAATGCCGGAAGAATACCAGATTTTGAAGGAAACTCAAAGGTGAAACTAATAAAAAAGACTTCTCAGTTGATAAATTGGAGGAAGAAAGTCCGTCAAGAAGGAAGTACCCTAGGTTTTGTTCCCACTATGGGCTACCTGCATCAAGGACACCTTTCTCTAATTAATCGAGCTCGGAAGAAGTGTGCTCGGGTAGTGGTCAGTATTTTCGTAAATCCGCTTCAATTTGGAAAAGATGAGGACTTGGATTCCTATCCCCGGAACCTCAACCGGGATTTACTCTTTTGTCGAAAAGAAAAAGTAGATGTAGTTTTTTTCCCATCAGTCCGGGAAATGTACTCTACTTCCTTTTCCACTTATGTTCAGGTTAATGGTCCCCTCACTTCGGTTCTGGAGGGAAATTGTCGACCCGGGCATTTCCGGGGAGTAACTACCGTCCTGATAAAGTTATTCAACATTATTGACCCCCATTTTAGTTATTTTGGTCAAAAAGATTACCAACAGGCCATAATTGTCCAAAAGATGGTGCAAGACTTAAATTTAAACACCAAAATAATTGTTCTTCCCACCGTAAGAGAAAAAGATGGACTGGCCGTGAGTTCTCGAAATACTTATCTGGACAAAAGACAAAGAAACGCCGCTCCCATACTTTATCAAAGCCTGCGCAAAGGAGAGAACTTAATTCACTCCGGAGAGCAAAAATCAGCGGTAATTCGGCGTGAGATGAACCAGGTAATTAATCGGGAATCCTTAGCCGAAGTAGAATATTTAAAAGTGGTGGATCCCACCTCTCTTGAAGAAGTAGATAATGTCCAAGGTGAGGTCCTCTTAGTGGGAGCTATTAAAATAGGCTCAGTGCGACTGATTGACAATATTAAGGTCATTTTTGATAATTTATTTTCCGGTAGCCAAAAAACCTAAAGATAGAGAAAGAATGTCCAAATCAAGAATCTTAATCATAGCTGGAGAGATCTCGGGAGATCTACAGGCTTCACTTTTAGTGGAAAATCTCCAACAAATAGCTCCCCAGCTTGAATTCATCGGAGTGGGTGGACGGAAAATGGAAGCGGCCGGAGTAAAGATGTTAGCTTATACTATGCACATGGGAACCGTGGGATTTACGGAAGGTTTTAAATTCTATCCGGCTTTCTGGAAAATAAAATCGAAGATTAGCCAATTATTGAGAAGAAATCCCCCCGATTTGATAATTCTGGTTGACTGTCGGGATTTTAATCTGAGAATAGCTGCTTTAGCCAAAAAATTGGGTATTCCTACTGCTTACTATATTGCTCCTCCTGTCTGGGCCTGGCCGGACTGGCGAGCTAAATGGATTGCCCGGAAGGTAACGAAAATTATTGCCATTTTCCCCTTTGAAGCAGAGGTTTATAAAAAGGCCGGGGCGAATGTTTCTTTCGTGGGCTACCCTCTGGTGGACTTAATTAAACCTACTCTTAAAAAAGAGGAGATCTACCAGAAATTTAATCTGGCAAAGAAGAAACCTGTAATTGGCCTTCTCCCCGGTAGTCGGGGCCATGAAATCAATGCTCATCTCCCCTTGATGATTCAGGCCGCCGAAATAGTTTACCAGAAGAGAAATGAGCCTCAATTTTACGTACCGGTAGCTGACCCGACCTTTAAAAAAAGAATCTCCCATCTAGTATCCAGAAGCAGGATACCCATTAGGGTAGTTGATAATGGTCTTTATGATCTTATGAGTATTTCTCGTTTGATTGTCACCGCCTCAGGGACGGTTACCCTGGAGGCGAGCTTCTTAAAGACACCGATGATTGTTGTCTATAAATTATCTTTGCCCACCTGGATGATGGGCAAAATCATGGTAAAACTTCCCTATATTAGTTTGCCTAATATAATCTCCGGGCAACAGATTGTACCGGAATTAATTCAGTTCCAGTTTACCCCCACTTCTTTAGCCAGGAAGGTTCTTGAATTTTTGTTAGATGAGCAGAAATTAAGGGAAATGAAAAAACAGCTCGAGGAAGTTACTCAAAAATTAGGCAGCTCAGGAGCAGTTCAAAGAGCAGCCGGAGTAATTAAAGAAATGATGGATAGTCATTACTCTTCCGTCAATAAGGATTGTCCGTGAAGAAGATTCCCCCTAAAGTCTCTATTGTCAGGTGCCCGGATTATGAACAAGAAAAGGTAGATCAAGCTATCAGAAAAAGTCTTAATTTGATTGGAGGAATTGAAAAGATGGTTAAGCCTAAAGATAAAGTTCTCCTTAAAGTGAACATCTTAAATGCTGATCCGCCAGAAAAGGCAGTAACTACCCATCCGGCTGTTCTGAGGGCAACCATTAGATTGCTCAAGGAAGCTAAAGCTGAAATTCTGGTGGGAGAGGACCCCGGAATCGCCTATGGTGATCCGGAGAAAGCCTGGAAGATTTCCGGACTCAAGCAAGCTGCGGTGGAAGAGGGAGCTCGGGTAGTTAGTTTTCGCCGGGGACAGCAGGTTAACCTTCCCCACAATAAACAAGTTTCTACCCTCTATATTGCCCGGGAAGTTATGGAAGCGGATTTAGTAATTTCTTTACCCAAACTGAAAACTCACAATTTTACTCTCTTCACCGGAGCTATTAAGAATCTATACGGTACCATTCCTGGTTTCCAAAAAAAAGAACTCCATGCTTTAGCTCCTCGTCCCGCTGATTTTGCTCAATTACTGGTAGATATTTTCTCTCTCATTAAACCAGGTCTGGCGATTATGGACGGTATTATAGGAATGGAAGGTGACGGCCCCGCTGCCGGACCACCTCGCCAGATCGGAGTTGTTCTTGCCAGTGAAGATTTGGTAGCTCTTGATAGTGTTTCTTCAAGCATTATTGGTTACAATCCCAGACAAATTGACTCCACCCGAATAGCCCATGAGAGAGGTCTCGGAACAGGAAAATTGGAGGAAATAGAAATTATGGGCGCCCCTCTTGAGAAAGTAAAAATACCTGATTTTAAGCTTGCTTCCAGTGTCAACGTTCTTCTGAATAGACTACCTAATTTTCTAATCTCAGCAGTGAGACATCTGGCCCCCCTGGTTCTGAAAGTGAGACCTTTGATCAATAAAGAAAAATGCGCCAGGTGCGGCATATGCGTGAAACACTGTCCAACCGGTGCTCTCAGCCAAACAAACCAGGATTATCCCCAGATAAGCTATCAAAGATGCATTAAATGTCTCTGCTGTCAGGAATTCTGTCCTCAAAGAGCCATAAGTATCCAACGTAGCTGGCTAAGCCGGAAGCTAAAGATTTAGGACTACTATGCACATCTTTATAGTATCAAACAGCCCCGGAGAACTAATAGGTTGGGTGAAACCCGTGATAAATAGTCTCAAGAAGAGTTCTGAAAATATTGAGATTATAGTGATTTTACCTCCTTGCCAGTATGCCAGTGGAAAGGAAAGTCAGGTACTGAAAAGTTTTTCTGAAGCAAAGGAAGTCATTACTCCTGGTCAATATCTCCAGTATCTGTTGTTGAGGATAAAGCCATCATCTTTCACCTCGGTGAAAAAAGGGGTAGTGGTTTTCTTGGGAGGCGATCCCTTCCACGCCTTATTAATCTCCCGACGAATGGGACTTCCAGTAGTGGCCTATCTCGACAGGCCAAGCCGGAAAAAATCTTTTGCTAAATTTATGGTAAAAGATTCTTCGCTCAAAAGCAAACTTGAAGAAAAGGGAATTAGCCCTGAGAAAATTGCGGTAGTGGGTGATTTGGTGGGAGACTCGCTACAAGTAAAAGGTTCTTCCCAGAAGATTAAAGAGATCTGGAAAATAAGACCTTCGGACAAGATTGTCACCTTTATGCCGGGAAGCCGAAATAAGGAAGTAATTTTTATGACCCCTTTTTTCCTGTCTGTAGCCGAAGCAATAAAAGAGGAGGTCCCCGAAATACGCTTTTTTTTGGCTCTTTCGCCCTTCGTTTCCCGGGAAAAACTAACCCAAATTTCGGAAAAGAAATTGAGGAAAGTATTTCCTGTCCGACCAGTTAACCTGCAAAGAGATAGTCTCGGATGGAAGGTAGTTTCTCAGTCCGGAACAGAAGCAACACTAATTGAGGCAGATCGTTATGAGATAATGAGTATCTCTGATTTAGTTCTCACTCTTCCCGGTACAGCAACGGCTGAATTAGGATTCTTGGGCATTCCCATGATTGTAGTGCTCCCCTTAAACAAGCCAACCCTCATTCCGGCCGAGGGAATACTGGGACTGGTGGGGAGTTTTCCCTGGCTGGGCTATCTTCTTAAGAAATGGGCCAGCAAAAGATACCTGGAGAAATTTTCTTTTACTTCCCTGCCTAATCAAATACTTAAAAAAAGAGTGATTCCGGAAGTAACCGGAGTAATTGAACCCAAAGATGTTACCCAACCAGCCATCCGCCTCCTAAAAAATTCCTCCCAAAGGGCCGAGATCTCCCATCAACTGAAGAGGACTTTTTGCTCTAAGGGTGCTGCCGACAAAGCAGCCCAGATAATTATGAAGATAGGCAGAAGAGGTAAATGACCCAGTTTAAGAGAGAGAGAGATTCCATGGGAAGGAAAACCTCTGCTTCCTTCTTATCAAAAGTAGGCTGGATACTGGCTTTTATCGGGATACCTTTTGGCTCGGCCATAGCCTCTTTCCCCTTACTCCTGGCCGGTGGGATAAAAGAAGGTAGAAAAGGTAGATGGGATGATCTGATATTAGTAATTTCGGGAATCTTCCTGGTGGCTTTCCTTTTTTCCCTGATCAATGCCCGGAACAAGATTCTTGCTCTGGGTTCCGCAACTGGATTGGCTCTAATGATTTACTCGGTCTACCTGGGCGCTGAGATTCTGGTTACTAACAAAGGTTTTTCTCGTCTGCTAATGAAAATCTTAGTGGTTTGTGCAGTAATCTCCGGTCTTTGGGCTCTCTTTGGTTATTTCAATGGGGCTAACGGACGAGCCAAAGGCATTTTCGCCGGGGAAAACGGTTTTGCCACTATGATGGTTTTTTCGCTTATCTGGGTAGTTGCCTACTCCACCTTTCTCTCTGGAAAATGGAAGTGGATAGTGGAAGTTTCTCTTTTCCCCCTTTATTTAGCCATAATTTTTTCCTTTTCCCGGGGTGCTTGGCTGGGATTGATAGCAGCAATGTTTATCTACGCCCTGGCGGAAAGAAAAACTCTCTGGGTATTCGTAATTATGACCTTAATCCTGATTGCTCTCATTATTGGTTATTCTCCAGTTTCTAATAGATTTGCCAGTATCACCAATTTGTCTTTTTCTTCTAATCTACTACGATTTCAAATCTGGAAGACCACCTGGAATATGATCAAGCATCACCCTTGTTTAGGTATTGGAATGGGAAACTTCATGGTTGTTTTTAGAGACTATGCCCCTCCCGATTTCCAGAACAGAGCTTTTCCTTTTGCCCATAATATCTTTCTCCAGATTCTAGCTGAAGGTGGCATATTGACTCTTTTCCCCTTTACTGCCATCATAATCCTGACTTTTCTCAAAGGCATCAGGATAATAAGGTATTCCCAGGGGTTTCCGCAAAAGATCGGCCTGGCCAGTACTGTTACTCTGGTAGCTATCCTGGTTCAAAATCAATTTGACTGTACCCTTTATTCCTTTCACATAGGTCCTCTTCTCTGGATATTGAACGCACCCGCAGAAGAGTAAATGCCCTGGAATATATTCTTATTCCCCAAATTGAGCAGGCAGTGAAGCATATCACTATGAAGCTCGAGGAAAGAGAAAGGGCCCACATCATTAATTTGATGAAGATCAAGGAGATGATAGAGGGATAACTTCTGAAGTTTAATGTTGGATTACTTTTTCTTATTTGTTTATGGATGTAGGTTGCGTGTTGTGAAAATTTAGCCAGGCGCAACTTTATTTTTTGAAAAAGGAGATGGAAAATGGTATTCTGGAGAAAAAAAGAATATACTCAAGAAGAGATGACCGAGATAATTAAAGACTTTACCGTAAATTTAAGAGTTGTTCTCAGAAATCATCTTCCCCGTAAGATGCGCCGGTCCATGCAAAAAGATGAAAAGAAGCAATTAAAAATGCTTCAAGGCGAAAATACCGGACACTTTGAAGAAATAAAGAAAAAAGGGTTAAGTTCCTGGTTAAGTGAATCTCTGGAGGAAGCTTATCAGGAGCTTTCTTCTTTTGTAGCAGAGCCCGGGCAGCTTCAAGAGGATCTTCAGTCATATATAGGAGGATTTAAGAAAAGGTGGAAAATTAAATAAGTCTTCTAATTACCTTTGCAAATATTAGACTCACCCTAAAATTATAAAGGGACCAGGTAGGGGCGACTTCAGTCGCCCTCTTCTGTCATTGCGAGTCTGCCAAGGGCAGGCGTGGCAATCTCATAGAAAGTGGTAGCCGCAGGCTTTAGCCCCTCTATTATGATCCGGTAGCCGCAGGCTTTAGCCTGCGAAAAACAAGCGCAACCTGAAGGTTGCGGCTACCCTAGGAAATTTAGACTTATTACCTTGAGAATAAGAAGAGTAGATTCATGGGAACAGTGCGCCGTATTCTTAGCTATTTTAAGCCTTATTGGCCCCCCCTGGCTTTAGCTATTTTCTGTACCCTGGGTGCTTCCTTCTCCACCCTGGCTATTCCCTGGATTATTGGAAAAGGTCTAATAGATTCAGCTCTTCTCAAAGAAAAAAATCTCGATCTCTTAAATCTTATTGCTCTTGGACTGGTTGGACTTTTGGGAATAAAGGCTCTTTTTTCTTTTGGACAGAGTTATCTAACTCATTTAGTCTCTACCAAAGTAATCACCGACCTACGTAATGTTCTTTACCGTCACCTCCAATATCTTTCCCTGGGATTTTATAAAAAAAAGCACACCGGCGAGATAATCTCCCGAGTAGTCAACGATGTTGAAGTAATCCAAAACGCCGTTACCGCGTTCCTTAGCAGTTTCTTTGCCAATATTCTCGTTTTTATCGGGGTTCTGGGATTCATATTTTATATGAATTGGCGGCTTTCTTTGTGTGTCCTGGCGATTCTTCCTTTTCTCGCCTTTGCTATGGGCAAATTTGGCACCTGGATAAAAGAATTCAGTGGTTTCGTTCAAAGCAAAATGGCCGACATCTCCTCTAGACTTGAGGAAACGATAAGTGGAATTGAAGTAGTCAAATCTTTTACCATGGAGAGGCACGAGATTGAAAAATTTCGGAGGATTAATCTGAAAATGCTCCAGTTAATTATCAGAAGAGCTCGAGTAATTGCAGCTCTTACGCCACTGATGGAAACTTTAGCCTTTATCGGGTTAATCGCCATTCTATGGTATGGAGGAAGAGAGGTGGTTCAAGGTGAATTAACCATGGGAGAGTTGATCACCTTCCTGGGTTACATTGGTATAGCGGTTAATCCTCTTTCTCAAATCAGCCAGGCTTATGGTTTTTTCCAGCAAGCTATTGCCTCAGCCGAAAGAGTTTTTGAGATACTGGATACCCCACCAGAGATAACGGAAATACCTGGGGCTAAGGAAATGCCCTCTATTAAGGGTCAGATTAAATTTGAGAGTATCTCCTTTGGGTATAATGAGAGAGATTTAGTTTTGGAAAACATTAGTTTGACCGTGGAGCCGGGGGAAAAAGTTGCCCTGGTAGGAGTTAGTGGAGTGGGGAAAACTACCTTAGTCAGCCTGGTGCCCCGTTTTTATGATCCGACGTCGGGACGCATTACCATTGATGGGTATGATATCAAGAAAGTCAAAGTGGCTTCTCTTAGAGAGCAGATAAGTATTGTACCTCAGGAAACCATTCTTTTTAGCGGTACCATCAGGGATAATATCACCTATGGAAGCAGGGAAGCCAACCAGGAAGAAATAATTGCTGCGGCCAGCCAGGCTAATATCCATGATTTTATTCTTTCTCTACCCCAAGGATACGACACTGAAATTGGGGAGAGAGGAGTCAAATTGTCGGGGGGGGAACGTCAGCGAATCGCCATTGCTCGGGCTATCCTGAGAAATCCTCGTATACTCATCCTTGATGAAGCTACTTCGGCTCTGGATACCCAAACTGAAGCCCAGGTTAAGGAAGCCCTGGATAAGCTACTGGAAAATCGGACTTCCTTTATCATTGCTCACCGGCTTTCCACCATTATGGGAGCTAATAGAGTGGTGGTACTTAACAATAAAAAAATTGACCAGATTGGTTCCCATGAGGAGCTCTTGGCTCAAGGGGGAATCTATACCCAACTTTATCAAGCGCAATTTAGGGAATAAAAAGGATTTAGATATTGAATCTTCAAGTAAGTGTCATAATTCCTACGTATAACCGCAAGAAAATTCTTGAGCAGGCTCTTGGCTCACTTTTTGACCAGAGCTGCTCCTCCGAGACTTACGAAGTCATAGTGGTGGATGATGGCTCTACCGATGGCACCGCTAGAATGATAAAATCTCTGAGTTCCGCCGGCCCGCTGAGATATTTCTGGAAAAATAAGGAAGGTCCTGCGGCAGCTAGAAACTATGGAATTACCCGGGCTAAAGGAGAGATTATCATTTTTATTGATAGCGACCTGGTAGTCAGTCACCGTTTTGTGGAAGAACATATTGCTTCTCAAGGGAATCATTCCGGGATAATAGTGAGGGGTCTGGTGATAAACACGGACAATCCCGATCCCCGAGTACAAGCCAGGGTGAAGTTGTCCGACATCTCCGCGGCTTTTTTTGCTACCGGTAACGTTTCGGTGAAAAAGAAATTTTTGGCCCAGGCGGGTCTTTTTGATACGGATTTCAATGAGTACGGTTGGGAGGATCTGGAGTTGGGCGAGAGATTGAAAAAGATTGGCTTGAGAGTGATGACTAATAAGAGAGCCGTTGGGTACCACCTTCGGAAGAGAGTTACTCCGGCTCAACTCCCTCGGGTATGTGCCCGAGAAAAAGAGAGAGGCCGAATGGCCGTGATCTTCTACCGAAAACAACCTACTTTCAAGGTGAAATTGATGACTCACTTTCACCCCCTCTTTTTTCTTATGGATAGCTTACTCAACTTGGGCGGGTGGAGCGAGAAAAAAGGGATCAGAAGATTGTTTTCTTATCTGGAAAAAAATAACCATCACTTTCTTTCGGATATTATTCTGGGAATAATCTCTCATCATGCTTATATGCAAGGAATTAGGGAAGCTCTGGAAAGGGTGTCTTAATTCTCTTATTGCTTAGGGAGTATGTTTATGGTTGATCTTCCGGATAGTATTCTCTTTCTCTCTAATGGTCATGCTGAGGACACCATTGCGGCCAAGATTGCCGAAAAACTCCAAGAGCAGGCTACTCCCTGGAAGATAATAGCTTTGCCTCTAGTAGGTCAAGGCCTGGCCTGGGATCATTTAAGCCGGATTGAGACTATTGGACCTAAGAAGATCTTGCCCAGTGGTGGTTTTGCTGGTTTCAATCTCTATTATCTAACTAAGGATATATTTGCCGGTTGGCTTAAAGTATTTAAGGAGCAACTTAGAGTACTGCGCGGTCTCAGAAGAAAAGTTCGGATAACTGTGTGCGTGGGGGATGTTCTTTTGATTGTTCTTGCTTCTCTTTTTGTCCGACGTCCGATCATTTTTTTTCCTACAGCTAAATCAGTTTATGCCGGAGCATTCAAGAACCATTATTTGGTGGAAAAGTGGCTAATTAAACGTTTTTGCTGCCTGGTTTTTCCCCGCGACGAAAGAACTACTGTCTCATTACAAGAATGGGGAATAAAAGCTTACTGGGTGGGTAATCTGATGCTCGACTGTTTGGAGATAACTCATCGATCTCTTAATGCGGAAAGAAATCCCTATGTGGTGGGGATTCTTCCCGGTAGCCGTCAAGAGGCTTACCACAATCTTTCCACCATCCTGGCGGCGGTCAGCTTAATTGACCGGGAAGCTAATTTTTCTGGAAAGATAACTTACCTTTTAGCCCTGGCTCCTTCTCTAAAGCTGGCAGAGATAAAAAGAAAGTTAGCCCGGGGAAAGGACTGGTCTCTCACAGGCACTAAAAAGGATGTTCAGACAGCCGGGATAGTAGGTTATCTTACTGATTCCCAGGGTACTAAAATAAAAGTTATCAAGGGCAAATTCGGTGATATCCTTGACCAATCGCGGGTAGTTATAGGAGTCTCAGGAATGGCCAATGAGCAGGTGGTAGGACTGGGTAAATCCCTGGTCAGCTTTCCGGGGAAAGGACCCCAGATAACCAGGAGGTTTTTGCAAATCCAACAGCAACTAATCGGAGGAGCAGTTTTCCTGGTAAAACCTGACGCTGAAGCAATAGCCGAAAAAGTTTGTTCAATTCTAACTAATCCGGGTAGGTTTGAAAAACTAATTAGAGAGGGTCGGAGAAGAATGGGAAAGCCGGGAGCCACTGAGCGAATCGCCAATGTAATCGGAAGAACCGTTGATAAATTAAGTGATTAAACGGTTATATACTTCTTGATAGCGAGGGAAGATGTTTTTCCAGAGAAAGGAGCGAGCAAACTTCTGAAGTTTGAGCGGATCAAAGTTAGATTGCTCTATCCGGGTTTTGATTTCTTCTGCTTTCCGGTAAATAATAATCCCGGGTAAAGGACTCCAGAATTTCTTCAACCCAGGTAACCAAGAAGGGATGAGGACTGGCACACCGACAGCCAAGGACTCCAGAATAACCAGGGGGAAAGCTTCATTGCGAGAGCAAAGTAAGAGATAGGAGAGAGAAGGATAAATCTCTTCTGGTTTTTCCTGGTAGCCCAGGAATTCTACCTCATTTTCCAGATGTAATTCTTTCACCAGTCTCTCCAGGTTAAACCTTAGGGGTCCTTCTCCGATGAGAAGGAGACGGGAGGCAAATTTATACTTAGCCTGGGCTTTAATGGCCCAGGCGGGCCTTTTTTGTTTGACCAGTCTTCCCACCAGACCTACCAGCCGACAAGAGGGTCTTTTAGACTGGATAGAGGTAAAGAATCGCTCCTCTACCCCATTGGGAATAATAACTAATTTTTCTTTCTCGATACCTGCTTTAATGAAAGAACTTTCATCCTGGGGATTTAAGATAATTATTTGTTCCACTTTTCCCAAGAAACGAGAGGCTACCCAATAATTGAGCCGGGAGCGTAAGAAATTATCATACCCGTGACAGGTGAATATTAGCGGCTTGGTGGGGAGAAATCTCTTGCTCAGATAAGCCATCTCGGCAGCAGCATGAACTTGAATAAGATCAGCTTGCTCAGCTACTTTTAACAATATGGTCTTGAGACAATTAATTGACCGAAAAGGTCTTGAAGCACTCCAGTTTTCTATTAGGTGAACTCTTACCTGAGTAGATAGTCGCTTCAAACCGGGACCGGGAGGAGAAATTAGACTGAGTTGATACCCCTTGTTTAGTCCCTGACTAATCAAATTGATGATACATCTTTCTGTTCCTCCCAGACCCATATAAGGAGTAAGGTGAACAATATGCATAGATTAACCTCGAATAAAGTCAGGATCGGGAAAGCAAAATGACCCCGACGCAGATTAGTAGAAGACTGAAGATTCTCAAGGAAGAAATCTGTTCTCGCCATAGAACCCAGGAAAAGAAGACTACCAACACGTATCCTAAGCTGAGCATGGGATAAGCATAGCTCAATTCTACGCGGGAGAGAACTATTAACCAAAATATCGTACTGACGGCATAAAAAAATAGTCCCAACAAGACAAAGGGATGGCTGAATATCAATAAAAGGGTGGGAAGTATTTTTTCTGGTCTAATTAAAATCTCCCCTTCCTCCATCATGCCTTGTTTCAAAGACAATTGTCCCAAGACGCCCAAAATTATACTTAGTAAGATGAGTACTCCCGCTTTCAATTTTTTTCTCCCCCAGTTTTCTTGTCTTTCAATCTTTTTTTGAACTTCATTACTTCTGTAAAAGCTCGCCAAATGACCAGAAGTTTTGCCCCGGTTTGTTTTCCCTTGACTCTGGGGTAATGACTTATGCCCACTTCTCGGATTTGATAGCCTTTTTTCTTGGCCAGGATAAGGAGTTCAGCATTAATCAAAGCCCCACTTGACTCCAGGTTAATATTCTTGATTACCTGGTGTCTCAGCAATTTGAAGGCACAGTCAATATCTCTGACTTTGAGATTAAACAAAGATTTAATTAACCAGTTATAAAGTTGGGCATTGATCTTTCTTCTTAGAGAGTCAGCCCGTTTAATTCGGTATCCACAAACCAAATCTGTCTCTTCAATAAAATTCACAAGCAGAGAAAGTTCCTTGATGTCAAACTGCCCGTCTCCATCCATAAAAAAAATCAGGTCATTCTTGGCCTGGTCAAAACCGGTCCGCAGAGTCGCACCGTAACCCTGATTACCGGGATGGTGTAGAGAAATGACTTCTTGATAGCGCCGGGCTAAGGAGTCTACTATTTGAGGTGTTCTGTCCCTGCTTCCATCGTCCACCACGATAATCTCATAATGGGAGGCCACGGAGGGTAGAAATTCCAGGGCTGATTTAATGACCAGTTCAATATTGTCCTGCTCATTAAAGGCAGGAAGTATAACTGAAAGACTTCTTTTCATTGATTTCCTCCGAAATGAGAGGATGGTTTGTTGGAAAGAAGAATATTATCTTCCCTCTTCTCCAGAACATAATAAGGAGTTTTTCCTAACCTCTCTCTGACTTGTAAATAAGCGTTTTTATTCATTAGACAGTAAACTCGTTCTTTAGAGGTAAGAAATTGAATAAGTTTATGGTCAGATTCAATAGCTATTACCGGGTGGTCAGCATAGAATATCAAATTACAGTCAAAGGATATGGGTGCTTCGGCCTGGACTGGATAGTTACCGATCTTTTCTCCGGGTCTAATTAAAGAGGCAACTTTTTGAGCTAAAGGTTTAGTCGTTTGGAAAAGTTGTACCTGAGGAAGAATATATTGGACCAAGAGGACCAATAAGAGAAGGGTAGTTACGGTCATTACCACCGGGATGAAAGGGATTTTCTTGTCTTGAAGGGAAAAAATTAGGCCGAGAAAACTACCACCCATTAATGTTAGAATTAGCACTATTACGCTGGATCCGTAGCGGGCATACTCAAGTGAAAATTGTTCTTTGAGAACAGTAATAGTCAAAACCAATACGGTTACCTCTATTAAGAGAAAAATGAGTAAAGACCAGAATATTCCCCTTTTCTGAGATGGGTAGCTCTCCAAGTTGGACCAGAAGGTTCCCATCAGGACAGCCAGGGGTGGATAAGCGGGCAAGATGTAACCGGGCAGTTTACTCTTTCCCGCGGAGAAAAACAAGAATATTACCCCAAACCAGATAAGAAGGAAGGCTATTTTGTTAAAGTCCCCGGAGCTCCATTTTTTTCTGATTAGACTAATACAGTGTTTAAAAGTGATCGGAATAAAACAACTCCAGGGAAGAAAACCCAGAAAAAGGACTATCACAAAATAGTAAAAGGGAGCTCCGTGTCCCTGAAAGGAAGTGAGGTATCTACTTAAATGACGGAGGAGAAAAAAAGAAGAGATAAATTCTTTTCCGTGCCAAGCTGTCTGAATGATGAACCAGGGAGAAGCTATGGCTAAATAGATTAAAGTTCCTTCCCACAATCTCATTTCTTTTAATTGACTCAATTGTCGGGTAAGAACTAAATAGAGACCGATAATCAGCAGAGGCAGCAAGAGGCCTATTGGTCCTTTGGTGAGAGTAGCCAGAGCCATAGAGAGAAAAAAGAGCCGACCATAAAGTTGTCTCCTGGTGCCCTTGATAGCTAGATAAAAAAACAAGAGTGATGAACTGATAAAAAAACTCAGGGTAATATCCAGTACGGCTAATCGTGATTGAATGACGTATTGTAAACTGGTAGTCAGTATCATCGCGGAAAGAAAGGCTGTTTTCTGTCCCAGGATACTTTTGCCTAAAAAGTAAAGCATTAGTACTCCCCCCAGACCAGATAGAGCCGAAGGGAGCCGGACGGCCAATTCACTGTATCCAAAAATCCTAAAAAATAAGGCAATGGTCCAGATATAAAGGGGTGGCTTGTCAAACCACTCCTGGTAATTGAAGTGAAGGGTAAACCAGTCTCCCAGTTTTATCATCTCCCTGGCTACCTCGCCATAGATTGGTTCATCAGTATTATAAAGAGAGCCTTTCCCCAGGTCAAAAAAGTATAGGAAACAACTTATTAGGATGAGGATAAGAATGAGAAACCAACTATTATTAAGAAGATTCCTCCGGAAATTAGAGTTCACCTAGTAGCCTTCTTTTCTATTTCTTATTTGTCTACCTTCTTTGATAGATTTAGTTTTCTTTCCGTGAAGCAAATCAGACCGACCAATATCCAGAGAAGAGGACCTATGTGAAAGGAATAAAGGGTACAGTCAAATTGATTTTGAACCAGGATAGCTACCAGAGTAACAGTACTGGCCA
>AQRW01000154.1 GCA_000402295.1 Candidatus Aerophobus profundus SCGC AAA252-L23 | reverse complement strand
ACTTAATTGAGAGCCAAGTTAGCCAAAGAAGTTTGTTCTCATCTAATGAGAACAACGAAAGGAGAGCAAATGGAAGAACTATTTAGAAAATTTTTGCTCTTGGGTGTCGGGACCCTTTTCTTTACTCGGGAGAAAATTGAAGAGATGGTGAATGAACTGGTCAGATGTGGTGGGATTGCTTCAAAGGAAAAAGGAGATCTTTTAGCTCAGTTACTTAAGAAGGGTGAGGAGGGAAAGGCTGAGTGGGAAAGAAAAATAGGAGAAAAACTGGAAGCAGTTCTTACCCACACAAAGATAGCTACTAAAGAGGATATTAATCGGTTGGAAAAGAAAATCGAGACTCTGGAGAGAAAAATAAAGGGTTAGTAGGATATTTCTAATTAGGCTTGGATAAGCCGATAAGGGAATGTCTTGGTCAGAGAAAGGGGTTTGGGTTGGAAAAAAAAACTCTTAAGGTAGGACTTTTTGGCTTGGGAACAGTTGGCAGTGGTGTCGTAGAACTCTTGATAAAAAAAGCAAAGCGAGTTGGAGACAATAGATTTGTCCTTAGAAAAATTGTTGAAAACGATCTCTCCAGGAAAAAAGGGGCTTCTATTTCTTGGAAGTTGGTGAGCAGTGATCCTGACTGGATACTGAATGATCCAGAAATTGATACCGTAATAGAAGTAATTGGAGGTATACACCCGGCCCAGGAAATAATTATGAAATCTCTTGAAATGGGCAAGAATGTAGTTACGGCTAACAAAGCTTTACTGGCTCGTGCTGGGAGTGAAATTTTTCAAAAGTCAGTGGAAAATGGGTGCTATCTGGGTATTCGCGCCTCCCATATTGCCAGCTATCGACTAATTGACAGTCTAATCAGTTCTCCTTCTCAAATTTCCACTTTACAGGGTGTCCTTAACGGAACCTGCAATTACTTGCTCACTGAGATGGAGAGAAAAGAGGAGGTTTTTTCTGTCATTCTTAAGCGAGCTCAAGCGATCGGGTACGTGGAGTCGGATCCTTCGGATGATATTGACGGATATGACACTGCCCATAAATTAATTGTTTTATTGGGACTGGTATCGGGTACTTTTTTGTCTTTAAAATCGCTATATGTAGAGGGAATTCGGAGAATAACTCTTCAAGATGTTAAGTTTGCCCGGGAGCTGGGGTATCGCATAAAGCATCTGGCCATTGCTCGAATGACCGGAAGAGTTGTGGAGGCCCGGGTGCATCCCGTTCTCTTGCCGCGGGGTAGGGGACTGGCCCGATTGGAAGGAGTAGAAAACGGTGTGGAATTGAGAGACGAGATGGGACTTAATATTAGTATGCAAGTTCCTGGAGCGGGGAAATATCCTGCGGCCACGGCTATTCTTGAAGACCTTATTTGTATAGCTGAAGATAGAAAGTTACTTTTTCTTTCGGAAAAAGAACCTTTGACCTTAAAAAGAATGGAGGATATTGAGACAAAATACTATTTGAGGTTGAATGCCTTTGATCAGGCCGGGGTATTGTCTAAAATATCAGGTATTTTGGGGAGTCATAATATTAGTATTCAGGCTGTGCTGCAGAAGGGGGAAAGGAAGAAGGAAGGCTACGTGCCTATCATACTGTTAACTCATAAAGCCCGCGAAGGAAATGTTCAAGTTGCTCTTAGTGAAATTGGAATGCTTTCTGCAATCCAGGAAAATCCACTTTTAATCAGAGTTGAAAAAGAAACTTTTTAAAATAAGGAAGGATAGTTAACCGACGGGTTATGGTGATAGGTATACGAAATAAATAAAATACAGAGTAAAAAAAGTATATAGGAGGCGAAGAAAGTGCCAATTATCACAATGAAGACTTTATTAGAAGCAGGCTCACACTTTGGGCATCGGAAAAGTGTCTGGAATCCAAGGATGAAACAGTTCATTTATCAAGAACGTAATCATATGCATATCATTGATCTTACTAAAACTGTAAGATTAATGGAGAAATCCTATAATTTTGTTAGGGAGCTTATTTCTCAGGGAAAACAGATTTTATTTGTGGGTACCAAGCAGCAAGCCAAAAAGTGTATTGAGGAAGAAGCTAACAGATGTGCAGTACCCTATATTAATTACCGTTGGTGGGGAGGATTCCTTACCAATTTTTTCACCATTAAAACAAGAATAATGAAGTTAAGGCATTTGGAAAGGGACGAGGTAGAGGAATTATGGGAGGTATTACCGGAGAAAGAACAAACAGTTCTACGGAGAGAGCTGGAGAGACTGCAAAGAAATTTATCCGGAGTTAAGGAACTGAATAAGCTTCCTGATGCTCTTTTTATTACCGATGTAAAAGTGGAGGAAATCGCCGTCAAGGAAGCCAAAAAATTAGGTATTCCTATAGTAGGTATAGTTGATTCAAATGTGGATCCCACTTTTATAGATTATCCTATTCCGGCCAATGACGATGCGATAAAAAGCATCAGACTAATTACTAGTAAAATTGCCGATGCGGTAATAAAGGGTAAGCAAATACTTGAAAATAAACGGCAATTGGAGGAAAAGCAGAAATCGGAAGAAGTCTTGGAGAAAGGGATGGAATCCAAAGCTCCAGTGATGGAATCCAAAGCTCCAGTGATGGAATCCAAAGCTCCAGTTGGTGGAGTGAAAACTCCGACTAAAGAATCAAAAACAGAAGAAAAAAAGGTAAGTGAGGAAGCCAAAGGGGAAAAGGTGGAAATGGAGAAAGATAAAGACAAAGTTACTCCGGTAAAAGATACTTTCCAGTAGGTAAGAGAGTAAACAGAATTGACAGTTTCACAAAGATTAAGTGAGGAGGATTATGAATGACTGTTTCTTTGGAGGATGTTAAGAAGTTACGAGAGGAAACGCAAGCAAAGATTATAGAATGTAAGAAAGCGTTGGAAGAAACCAACGGTGATCTGAGAGAGGCTAAGAAAATCTTAAGAAAGAAAGGTTTGGAGATCGCCGAAAAAAAAAGTGGAATTCAAACTAATCAAGGGATTATTACTTCTTATATTCATCACGATGGGCGAATGGGAACTTTGGTAGAGATTCATTGTCAATCGGATTTTGTTGCTCGAAATCAGGATTTTGTCGATTTTTGTCGAAATGTGGCTATGCATATAGCTGCTTTTAGTCCTGATTGGATTTCTCCTAGGGATGTTCCTGAGACAGCAATAAAAGAGGAAGAATTTGTCTTGCGAGCCCAGGCCGAGAACGAAAAAAAACCCGAGCATATTGTTGAGAAAATCATTGAGGGGAGACTAAAAAAATTTTACGACCGACACTGTTTATTAAATCAGATTTTTCTCAAAGAGGAGGACAAAACTGTACAGAATGTTCTTCAGGAACTAATTGCTCGATTAGGAGAAAATATAAAAATTCATCGTTTTATCCGATATGAATTGGAGGCCTCTTCTGGAGAAAACTAATGGGGGTTGTTTCTATTAAGTGGAAACGGATTATTCTTAAAATGGGCGGGGAAGCCTTCTCGGGTAGGGGTTGTTTTGGAATTTCTTTCTCCCGAGTAGCCCAAATAGCCCAAGAAATTGAGGAAGTACAGAATCTTGGGGTGAAAATGGGCATTATGGTGGGAGGGGGAAACTTCTGGAGGGGAGAGCAGGCGAGCAGAGAAGGCATAGACAGAGCTACGGCTGATTACATAGGTATGTTGGCTACGATCATTAATGCTTTGGTTCTCCAGGATGCCCTGGAGAAACGGGGATTGGTTACCAGAGTACAAACGGCCATAGAGATGCAGGCAATTGCCGAGCCCTACATTCGCAGGAAAGCTCTTCGGCACCTGGAAAAAGATCGAATTGTCATATTTGCCGGAGGAACGGGAAATCCTTATTTTACTACTGATACGGCAGCGGCACTCCGTGCTTTGGAGATTGGAGCAAAGGTAATTTTAAAGGCTACTAAGGTGGAAGGGATTTATTCTTCAGATCCCTTGAAAGATATAAATGCCCGGAAGTTTGATAAGATAAACTATGTGGAGGTTCTCAAAAGCCGCTTGGAAGTGATGGATGCTACCGCTGTTTCCTTGTGTATGGAGAATGGACTTCCTATTATTGTTTTTAATCTGGAGGAGAGAGGAAATATAAAGCGAATTATTATGGGGGAGAAAGTAGGGACCATTGTTCGCGATTGAGTTGTTCTTGGTCGAGCGAGATGCTTTTGATCAGGAGGGAGGCGGGGTAATGATTAAGCAGATTGTTGAACAGACTGGGGAAAAAATGCAACAGGGGGAAGAGGCTCTGAGTCGAAGATACTCTACTATGAGGGGAGGGCGTGCCCGTGCCGAATTAGTTAATGGTATAAAGGTTAATTGTTACGGGTCCAAGATGACTCTTCAGCAATTAGCTAATATATCGGTTCCTGAACCTCGTCTTATAGTTATTGAACCCTGGGACAAATCTCTAATTGAAAATATAAAAAAAGCTATTCTGGTGTCAGATTTAGGGATTAATCCTATTGATGACGGAAGCTTCATTCGTTTGTCTGTACCTCCTTTAACCGAGGAAAGAAGAGAAGAGCTGGCTAAATTAGTAAAACAGTGGGGAGAGGAGGCTCGGATTTCTTTGAGAAATCTACGAAGAGAAGCCCGAGAAAGGATAGAAGAGATGGAAAGAGACAAGGAAATATCTGAGGATGACAAACATCGGGCTCAAAAGAATATCCAATCACTAACCGATGAATTTATAGAAAACATAGAAAAGATGCAGAACCATAAAGTAGAAGAGGTCCGGAAGATTTAATTTTCTATTAAATTCCTTAAGGGAGTATCTTGTTCAAGAATAAGGGATTTACCTTGATTGAACTACTGGTGGTGGTGGCTATTTTGAGTATAATGAGCGGAATTGCTATTTCCACCTTTATGGGTGCCCGAACTAAATCTTTAGTTACCTCCTCTTTGGCTGATATGAATCATCTGGCCCAGGCTCTCGAATTATATTATCTCGATACGAATGGTTATCCAGCAGTTTCTGTTGCCACTGCCAAACTTTGTCCAGATTACCTCAGCGATTGGCCCAGGGATCGCTTCAATACTAACGCTTCCAGGGGGACGGCGGGGCCACCCTGGAACTGTAAAGCTATGATCGAAAAAGGCTATGGCTACGCTTTGACAGGTGACAGTTGCTGGCTTCTTCTTTCTAATGGGCCGGATAATACTCCCAGCATTACTATCGTAACGACCTGGGTCCCTTTGATTAGTGGAGTTTTGGGTGGTAAATACGGTGCTTACGAAGGCTACGGATATAATAATGCTGGAGGCCAGTATTGGTATAACCCGATTTTGGGAGATCGAAGTGGGGGAGATTTAGGTCGGGGAGGCCCCTGAGTTTTTTCCTTACGCAAGGGCGAAGGAAGGAAGGAATCAATGAAAGCGGTTAATTGGGCAGAACAAGTTCTTACCTGGATACTTGTAGTTGTCCTCATCATAATTGGTTGGAGTCTTTTAGGTGTTGTTATTCCCGTGATTCGGGATTACCTGTCTAATCTTGAAGGATTTTCCTATTTGAGGAAAATTCAGGCTTCAGCCCTGGTTTTGAGCTTCTTTTCTATCTGGATAGTCTTTATGATAGGAGGGATGAGAATTGCTCATTGGAGAGGCCGAAATGGATTTTTCTGGGCCTGGCTTAGTCTTATTGGAATAATTATAGTTTGCCTTTTGCCTTTAAAGGAAAGAGAGGGAATAACCAAAAGGTGCCCGGAGTGTGCTGAAATAATCAAAGATGGGGCCAAGGTTTGTTGTTTTTGTGGGCATAAGTTTATTGAAAAGCCCAAAAAAGCAGTTCCGCAAAAGATGGAGAAAGAAATAACCGTACCGGAGACAAAGAGAGTATCTATTCCTGTTAAGAAGGAGTCCGTAGATAGAGCTCAAAAGGCTTATTTAGAAGCTTTGGAAGACAAGGATAAGGATAGGAAAGTTACTCTTCTTCAACAGGTAGTCAAGCAATATATGGACACTGAATGGGCTGATCGCGCTCTGGAAGAAATAGTAAAACTCAAAAAGCTACCTTGAAGCTCCTTATAAACTTGCCGGATTTGAATTTTAGAAATTCTTGCTTAGCCGATTCATTTTTTCTTTGATCACTTTTTCGTAACCTCTTTCAGTGGGCTGGTAGTATTTGCTTCCGGCCAGCTCTGGTGGTAGGTGAGGCTGTTTTGTATAAGCCCTTTTGAAATTGTGAGCATATTTGTATCCTTTGCCATAACCCAATTCCTTCATTAACTGAGTAGGAGCATTCCGGATAACCAGAGGGACGGGTAGAGGTCCGGTTCTTTCGATATCTTCTTTAGCTTTAAGATATCCCTTAAGGAGAGCATTGCTTTTGGGAGCACAGGCCAGGTAAGTAGTAGCTTGAACTAGAAATAGGCTAGCCTCAGGCATTCCTACAAAATGGACTGCTTGCATAGCTGAGACAGCCACTTGGAGAGCTTGAGGATCAGCATTCCCCACATCTTCCGAAGCAAAGCGGACTAGCCGCCGAGCTATATAAAGAGGGTTCTCACCTCCCTCCAGCATTCTGGTTACCCAGTAAAGAGCCGCGTCAGGGTCGGAATCCCTCATGCTTTTGTGTACGGCCGAGATGATATTATAATGTTCTTCTCCAGACTTATCGTACCGAAGTAGTTGTTTCTGGACTACATCTTTGACTATCTGCCAAGTAACTTGTCTAATTCCTTTCTTAGATTCGCTGTTAATGACAGCCAGTTCCAGTATGTTTAGAGCAGTGCGGGCATCTCCGTAAGCTTGCTGAGCTATGAAACTAAGTATTTCCGGAGCAAGCTTTAACTGGTACATACCCAGTCCATTTTCTGCATCACCGAGAGCTCTTTGTATTATCTTCATTAAATTAGTCACTGACAGTGGTTTTAGCACATAGACTTGGGAGCGAGAAAGAAGAGGAGAGTTAATCTCAAAGGAGGGATTTTCGGTAGTGGCACCGATAAGAATAATGGTACCATTTTCCACGTAAGGCAAGAAAGCATCTTGTTGTGTTTTATTAAAGCGGTGAATCTCATCAACAAAAAGAATAGTCCGCTGAAGTGTAATTTTTCTGCGCTGTCCTGCTGCGGTGATTACTTTTCTGAGAGTGGGAATACCCGAAGTAACCGCACTAAAAGATACAAAATGACTACGGGTCACTTGAGAGATAATGCGGGCTAAAGTAGTTTTTCCTGAGCCGGGAGGACCCCAGAGAATTACGGAGATAAGATTATCACTTTCAATAGCCCGGCGAAATGGCTTACCTGGGCCAATAATTTCCTCCTGACCCAGAAAATTCTCCAGGCGAGTAGGTCTCATTTTGTCAGCTAAAGGGCGAAATCTTTCTTCCGCCTTTGGCTCTCTTGGAAACAAGTTCATTAGTAAGCGCTCTCAATTTAAATGCAGATATTCAAAGTTTGGCTAACTCCCTTTTTAAAAGATCAATACCGGCAACTGGA
Organism: Candidatus Aerophobus profundus SCGC AAA252-L23; assembly: GCA_000402295.1. Taxonomy (GTDB): domain Bacteria; phylum Aerophobota; class Aerophobia; order Aerophobales; family Aerophobaceae; genus Aerophobus; species Aerophobus profundus. The sequence goes on along the minus strand of AQRW01000154.1, from coordinate 17,953 downwards.
GTAGGGTCAACCTGGTTGAGAATAGCCAGATAAAAGCTTACCCAGTCTCCCAGGTAGATGGTGGAGAGGATTTTGCTCAGGAGATTTTCGCCTTCTGCCCATATCTGGGTAACTTCATTTCCTCTCCTTTCAATTAAAGAGCTGGTTACCTGAATTCTCTTGTTTATTTTAGGGTCACCATCTTTTTCTCCAATAATAATAACATGGAAAAGTTTGGGATCAAATTTATTCCGCTCTCCCCAGGGGACCACTTCGTTATGGTCCAGTTCAGGTAAAACGTCCCAAAAAGCGAACATTTTACTGTTTTCATTAAACTGGGTTTTCCATCTATGGGCAACAACACCAGTTACTGTTTCTATGCCATAAATCAGGGGTATTTTTCCCTTAAGCTGACGGGCAAGTGATTTAGCTGGATTGTTTTCTGTAGCAACGGCAAGAGAGCAAGTTTTTCTTAAGTCTCTCAACTTGTCCTCAAGTTCACGGTAATTTTGTTCTTTGATTAATCCAATTTTTTCCCCTATCCGCACCAAAGGAATAAAAAGATAACCCAAACAGGTACGAGGAGGCATCCCTCCAGGGATCTTTGTCCAGGGAACCCCATCGTTTTTAGAAAGTTTACTTAGTTCTCCTCCACTACTAACGCACCAAAGCAAACAGTCTCTTTTCCGGGCTTCCTGATAAGCAGATATTGTCTCTTCTGTATTTCCCGAATAACTGACCAAAAGAATGAGAGTTCTCTCGTCGGCCAGATGAGGAAGAGTATATTTACGATTGAGAAGGACGGGAATAGAAGAAGTTTTTTCCAGTAGGGTTTGAAGTATTTCTCCTCCTATAGCTGATCCTCCCTGTCCGCAAACAACAATTGTCTTTAGGTTTTTTAGAAATTCATCCGGTATCTGGAGATTTTCACTGTTTCTAACAGCCTGAGCACACTGTCCAGGGAAATCATAAAGAATATCTTGCATCTTCTCTAAATCAATTTTGCTTATTAATGTTCTATTATTAAGCATTCTACTCCTCCTCGAGAATTCTTCTTATTTTTTTGCCCAAACGGTTATGGGCATGTCTTTTTACCTGATTGGCTGTACTCAAATTAAGTAGGTGGGAAGCTACCTTTTGCGTTTCTTCCCAGGTGATACCTCGGATTACCTTCTTTATTTCCAGAAGGCTCCTGGGAGTTACACTAAGCTCATCAATACCCAACCCTAAGAGTATGGCCATGCAGAGAGGGTCGCTGGCCATCTCCCCACAAGCTCCTACCCAGATATCTTCACGGTGAGCAGCTCTAATTGTTTGGTGGATTAAGCGAAGAATAGTAGGATGGAGGGGTTGATACAGATAAGCTACTTTTTCATTTATCCGGTCCACGGCCAGAGTATATTGTATCAAGTCATTAGTTCCCAGGCTGAAAAAATCGGCCTCCTTAGCCAGAAGATCAGACATTATTGCCGCAGAAGGGACTTCAATCATAGCTCCCACTTCTATTTTGTTGTCAAAGGGAATTTTCTCTTGCCTCAATTCTTGCTTAACCTGAGAGAGGATCCGGTTAGCCTTTTTTAACTCTTCCACTCCAGAGACAAGAGGATACATCAGTTTGACCTTACCGTAAAAACCTGCTCTGAGTATAGCTCGAAGTTGGGTCTTAAAGATATCCACTTTCTCTAGAGAAAGTCTGATGGCTCTCCATCCCATAAAGGGATTGATTTCCCGGGGCACGGGAAAGTGAGAAAGGAATTTGTCTCCACCCAAATCCAGGGTTCGTATGATCACTGAATGAGGGGCTATTTTTTCTGCTATCTTTTTATAAGCCTCAAGTTGTTCCTCTTCACTAGGAAGTTTCTTTCTGTTCATATATAGATATTCTGTGCGATATAAACCCACTCCTTCGGTTTTGTCCTTAATGGCCAGGTCTATTTCTTCAGGACCAGCAATGTTTGAAGCTAATTCTACTTCTCGTCCATCCAGAGTTATAGGAGGGAGAGACCTTAAAGTTTCCAGTTTTTTTCGGTAAAGGACAAGTTCTTCCTGGCGTTTTTGGTATTTTTTAATCTGGGCTGCCGTAGGATTTACTATTACTATTCCGCGGTTTCCATCCAATATTATTAGGGAACCAGGTTTCACTTTCTTGGTTATGTTACCCAAACCCACCACAGCAGGAATTTTTAAAGAACGAGCCATTATGGCTGTGTGAGAAGTTGGTCCTCCGATATCGGTGGCGAATCCCAAAACCCGGTCTTTTTGTAAGGAAGCGGTGTCCGAGGGAGATAGATCAGAAGAGATGACAATAATATCTTCTTTAAGATTGGACAAGCTTGTTGAGGGATAATTCAGAAGATTTCGCAGGATTCTCTCTCCCAGATCTTCCACATCTCTGAATCTCTCTTGGAAAAATTCTGACTGAACAAGGGCGAATTTCTGAGGAAAGTTTCTATAGGTTTCCCTGAGAGCCATTTCTACATTTACTCTTTCTCTTTTTATTCTATCAATAGTTTCCCGGATGAGAAGGGGATCTTCCAGAATGTGGAGGTGAGCCTGGAAAATATAGGCTACATCCTTACCCAGTTTTTCTCTGACTTTCTCTTCTATTTCTTTTAATTGTTTCTTTGATTGACCAACAGCGTCTTCAAATCTCTTTATTTCGCTCCCAATCTCATCTTTCTTTATTCTATATTTGAGGATACAAAAATCTTCTTTTTCCAGGATATAAACTGGCCCGATGGCTATTCCGGGAGAAGCAGCAATTCCTCTGGGCATGTTTTCCTCCTTTATTCTTTTAAAGCCAAAGCTCTGAATTCTGGGCTAATCAACTGTAGAGCTTCGCCGGCTAAGTAAACTGATCCAGTAATACAAATTAGGTTATCTTTCCCGGTCAGGGAGCGCGCCCGCCTTAAGGCAAAAACTAGATTCTTTTCCACTATCAATTTATCTTCTCGGTGTTCTTTTATTATAGAAAATAATTCCTCGCCAGGTAAGCTTCGAGGACTATTAACAGTAGTAAGAATGATTCTACGGGCTAAAGGGAATAGTGGTCTGGCTATAGCTCGGACATTTTTGTGCTTGAGTACCCCTAAGATGATGGTGATTGCCTCTCCAGAAAAAAGTTCTCTTAAGCATTTAGCCAAAGCATTTGCCGAAGCTCCGTTATGAGCAGAATCAATAATGATGGGGGGAGCGGTGTCGAAAAACTGAACCCGGCCCGGCCATTTAACTTTCCTTAATCCGTTAAAGATAGAATCTCGGGAAATAGAAAAGCCCATTTCTTGGAGAGTTTCTATTGTTCCTATGGTGGTAGCGGCATTAATAATTTGATGAGATCCAAGGAGAGGAACAAAAAGATCTGAATATACTCCTCTAAGACCTTTTACTGTGAAAACCTGGCCCTTTTTGTTCATTTTTCCCGCCTCAAATTGAATATCCTTGCCTATCTCTACCAAATGAGCTTGTTTTTCCTGGCATACTTTTCTTATTACCGTGAAAACAGATTTCTTCTGAGGGGCACTTATCACCGGAGTTTTCTTCTTGATAATACCGGCTTTTTCTCGGGCAATAGAGATCAGACTGTTTCCCAGTTCCCGAGTATGATCCAGACTGATCTGGGTAATTACTTCAATTAGAGAATGGGAGATATTGGTAGCATCCAGTCGTCCCCCCATTCCCACTTCCATGACTGCAAAGTTTACCTGGCAATAGCGGAAATAAAGAAAAGCCAGAGCTGTATAAATCTCAAAGAAGGTGGGGGAAAGTAAAGTCTTTCCTCCAGGACTTTTCAGTCCGGACTTTATTTTAAATAGGAACTGAGCGAACTCATCTTCCTTAATTAATTCGTACCCAATTCTGATTCTTTCGCGAGGATTGACCAGGTGAGGAGAAGTAAATAAGCCAACCCTAAGGCCGTTATTCTCCAGAATCGATGTAATCATCGCTGCCGTGGAACCCTTTCCCTTAGTCCCGGCGATATGAATGACCTTAATGACCTGGTGAGGATTTCCCAGTAAATCGAGAAGCTTGCTTACTCTTTGTGGTTTTAGTAACCTGGAGTCGTAGGATAAAATAGGACGCTTTTCATAATTAACTAATGAGTTTAGGTAATCCAAGGCTTCTTTGAAGGAAAACATCTAACACTCGCTGTCTTGATAAATAGGGAATTCTTGACAGAGTTGGTGAACTTTCCGGAGAATTTTTGCTGGAAGGTATTTATCTTCAGGATTGGTTAATAATTGGGCAATCCATTGGCCGATTATGTTCATCTGAGACTCCTTCATTCCCCGTGAAGTGAGCGCAGGTGTTCCCATTCTAATACCCGAGGTAATCGATGGTCCTTGGTGCTCAAAGGGAATGCAGTTTTTGTTGACCACTATTCCAGCTTGCTCCAGAATAAGGGCTGCTTCTTGACCGGTAAGACCTTTATCCGAAAGATCTATTAAAAGTAAGTGATTATCGGTGCCCCCGGTAATTAAGCGAAAACCCTCTTTATTAAGACATTTAGCTAAAGTCTGAGCATTGAGGATAATTTGATGTTGGTATTTCTTAAACTCTGGTTGGCTTGCTTCTCCAAAACAGACAGCTTTAGCCGCAATTATATGGACAAACGGTCCACCCTGTGTTCCCGGAAATACGGCTTTATCTATTTGAGAAGCATACTTTTGTGAACACATAATAAACCCCCCTCGGGGTCCTCTGAGAGTTTTCTGGGTAGTGGCGGTAACCACATCAGCTAGCGGAACAGGATCTGGATGCCATCCAGCAGCTATCAGGCCGATTATATGGGCTGCATCTACCATTAGATAGGCTCCCACTTCTTGGGCAATCTCCTTCCAGGGATGAAAATTAATAGCCCGGGGATAAGCACTGGCACCCACTACAATTAGCCGAGGGTGGTACTGATGAGCTAATCGGGCAATTTCCTGATAGTCAAATCTTTCTGATTCCTGATTCAGGCCGTAATGGACAATTCGGTAGTAGGAATAAGGTAGGGTTCCCTTCTTTCCGTGGGATAAGTGGCCTCCCTGGGGTAAACTTAAAGAAAGAATGGTATCTCCCGGCTTCAAGAAAGCGTGGTATACAGCAATGTTAGCCTGGGTTCCAGAATGAGCTTGCACATTTACGTGTTCGGCCTTAAATAACTGTTTGGCTCTCCTGATGGCTAATTCTTCGATCTCGTCAACATACTGACAACCTTGATAATATCGTTTGTTTGAATATCCTTCAGCATATTTATTGGTAAATACTGAAGCTTGAGCTTCCAGAACAGCACGGCTGGCATAGTTTTCTGAGGGGATAAGCATGAGAGAATCCCGCTGGCGATGAATTTCTTTTTTAAGAATCTCATAAATTTCAGGATCTAAATTTTTCAATGATTTATTCATATAACTTCCTTCTAACTCTCTTTTTTTGAATAATCTACTTGCATGGAGAGCTTGGCGGGGCTCAATGCCGAAAATGTCTTTTACCGGTGAATACCATAGCTATTCCCAGATGATTAACTGCTTCAATGACTTCTGCGTCTCGTTTAGATCCCCCGGGTTGAATGATAGCTGATACTCCAGCTTTTCCCGCTTCCTCAATGGCATCAGCAAAAGGAAAAAAGGCATCGGATGCCAGAACAGAATTCTTTCGTCGCTCTCCCGCTTTCCGCAAAGCAATCAGGGTGGAATCTACCCGACTCATTTGTCCAGCTCCTACCCCCACTACCGCTCCATTCCTAACCAGGACAATGGCATTTGATTTTACGTGTTTACAAATGGTCCAGGCAAATAAAAGATCTTTTAGTTCTTTCTTTGATGGCTCTTGATGGCTGGTCACCTTTAAACTTTTAAGGATGTTATCTTCTTGATCTTCTTCTTGGACCAGAAGTCCTCCGGGAATACTTCTGATATTTTTCTTGGTAATTTCTTGAGTAAAAGGACCACTTTGCATAATTATTACTCTTTTCCCCCAAGCTGGTCCCTCCTGGATGATTTTCAGACTGTCTTTCTCAAACCCAGGGGCAATAATTGCCTCAATGAAACTTTTGGGAATGGACATAGCTCTGGCAGTAGCGGGATCAACGGTTTTGTTAAATCCGGCAATACTTCCAAAGGCGGACAGGGGATCACCTTGATAAGCTTTCTTAAAGGCTTCAGCTAAGGTATTTCCCAGGGCGGCTCCACAAGGATTATTATGTTTTATAATGACTGCCGCCGGAGAAGAGAATTCTCTGACTATTCTTAGAGCTGCTTCCAGATCCAGGAGATTATTAAAGGATACTTCTCCTCCTGAGAGTTTTTCAGCCAAGGGTAAACTGTTTTTCCCGGCTATCCATTCCTGATAAAGAGCTGCTTTTTGGTGAGGATTCTCGCCGTATCTGAGCAAAGCACTTTTCTTAAAGCTTAAATTGAGAATTTCTGGAAACTCCACTTTATCAAGATTTTCCAGATAATGACTAATTAGGCTGTCATAGGCGCTGGTGTATTCAAAGGTTTCCCGGGCGAGTTTTTGACAGGTTTTTTCACTGAGAAGACCATTGCTGCTTTTTAGTTCCTTGAGTAAAGAAGGATACTGATGGGGATGACTAACGGCAGCCACATATCGAAAGTTTTTGGCTGCTGAGCGCAGCATAGTGGGGCCTCCAATATCGATGTTCTCCAGAGCTTCTTTTAAACTTATTTTTGTTTTCTTCATTATTTCCGGAAATGGATAAAGATTAATCACTACCATATCTATGAGTTTTAAATTATATTTTTTGGCTTCCTCGAGATGGGAAGGCTCATTTCTCAGAGCCAGGATTGCCCCGTGAATTCGAGGATGAAGTGTTTTGACCCTTCCTCCCAACATAGATGGAGTCCCTGTATACTCAGATACATCAGTTACGGGGATACCTGCCTGTTGAATAATCCGAGCTGTTCCGCCAGTGGAGAGAATATCAATATTAAGATTTCTCAAGCCAGTGGCAAACTCCACTATTCCCTTTTTATCAAAAACACTAATTAGAGCTGTCTTAATTTTGGGCATCAGACTTTACCTCTTTTATTTTCTGGATTACCATTTTTCATTAACGAGTCCAGATATTTTTAATGTGAATATTTTAACAAAATCATCCTTGGCCGTCAAGTAGAAACCGGGGGAGATTGTTGACCTATTTTGGATATTTGTTATAGTGGAAATGTATTTCTTTTATCAAAGTTAAAACAATTAGGAATGTGCGGGAAATTAACGATTTCTTCCTATGATTTATAAGCTGGAAAATAGAGAAGGTGGGGTTATTTAAAGAGGTCAGGTCTAAGAGTGATTTTTTGAAAAGAATAAGACAATGCAAAAAACACGGGAACGAACTCCCTTTGCTTTTCTGGATAAGTATCTCCAAGGAATAGGGAAGACCCCCTTGCTTACTCCCGAGAAGGAAAGGCAATTAGCCATCAGGATAAAGTTTGCTCGTATCAAACTAATTGATTTGATGAAAAACACCCGGAAAATTATTCAGGTTAACTCTCCGTTACTGAAGTTTTTTGAGGATAAAGGAGGCAGTGTTAAAACTCTGGAAAAAGTAGAAGGTAATATGGATAAGATACGGGCATTATGCGATTTTTTACTAAATTTCCGGCCAGAAGTCATTGGTGCTCTTGAGGGTGAGAAAAAAAGAACTATGTTTGAGATCTTAAATGAAATAGAGCAGGTAAAGTTAGTTTATGAGGGGTACAGGAAAGATTTGATGCAGGCCAATCTGCGTTTGGTGGTGAACTTTGCTAAAAAATATGTTGGCCGAGGTGTCTCTTTTTCAGATCTTATTCAGGAGGGTAATATCGGCCTCTCCCGGGCGGTAGATAAATTTGATTATGAATCGGGCAAACGATTCAGTACTTATGCCAGTTGGTGGATCCGACAGTCTCTTTCCCGGGCAATTACTGATCAATCCCGAACTATCCGCTTGCCTGTTCATATAGCTCATCTTTTAAAGAAGTTGACCCGGATTTCTCGCCAGTTAGAGCAGGAATTAAAAAGGGAGCCTACGCCTCAGGAGATTGCCAAAGAAGCCAATATGTCTCCCAAAAAGATCAGGGAAACTCTGGGATTAACCCAGAACACGGTTTCTTTTGATTCTCCCCAGGGAGAAGAAACAGAAAGTTCTATGATCGACTTCGTTTCTAATAAAACTATTCCTTCACCTGCTTATAAGCTTACTCTTCAGCTACTCAAACGAGAAGTGAATAATCTCCTAAGAAAAGTGGTTAAAGATAAACGAGAGATAGAGATTTTGAGATTGAGGTTTGGTTTAGAGGAAGATGATAGTCGTTCTTTAAGGGAGATTGGAAAGAAATATGGTGTTAGTCGGGAACGAATAAGACAAATCCAAGAAAGAGCACTGAAAAGGCTTCGAGCTCCTGCGGAAAAAAAAGATCTTCGAAGTTATCTTGAGTTGCTGGATAATTTGAGGGCGGACCTTAAAGAAACATATACCTGAGATCCGGTTATTTTGAATCAATTTACCACTTAGTTAGAGACAAAGTATAGAGCGGGGAATTATGTATTCAATGGGTATCATTGGACTCCCTAATGCGGGGAAATCTACTTTATTTAATGCTCTTACCAAGGGCAAAGCTCAGGTAGCCAGTTTTCCTTTTTGTACTGTCTCGCCTAATGTAGGTATGGCTTTGGTACCGGATATCCGATTGGAAAAATTGGGCCGGATAATAAATCCAGAGAAAGTTACTCCGGCGACTATTGAGTTTGTGGATATAGCTGGACTGGTACGGGGAGCCCATCGCGGAGAAGGTCTGGGAAATGAGTTTTTGAGTAGAATACGGGCTTCTCAGGCCTTAGTGGAAGTGGTCAGATGTTTCAAGACGGAAAAAGTGAGTCATCCTGAGGGTAAGCTAAATCCATTGAGGGATGTCGAGATTATCGCTACCGAATTAGCTCTTTCAGATTTGGAAATAATAGAACGGCGATTGACAAAATTTCAGAAGACAATAAAATCAGGGGAAAAAGAAGCTAAAGAAAAAGTTACCTTATTATCGAGATTCCAGCATTGTCTGGAGAAAAAGATACTATTTGTTGGGGATTTAAAGGATGAGGAGCAAGCTTTCTTGAGGGAAGAAGGCTTGCTGAGGGTGAAGCCGACAGTGTTGTTGGCTAATATTAGCGAAGATGATCTGGAGATACCTTCCATCCATCTTGAAGAATTAAGAAGATATGTCAGAGAGCATAAATTAGAGTTGGTGGAGATATGTGCTCAACTTGAATGGGAATTGGCTGAGCTTTCTCCAGAGGAAGCCAGCGAATTTGAGGAAGTCCTTCAAGTAAAGGAAAGTGGGATAAGTCGATTGGTACAGGTAGCTCAGAAGTTACTTAAACTGATTACCTTTTTTACAGTAACTGGAGGAAAGGAGGTAAGAGCCTGGCTAATACCAGAGGGAACTACTGCTCTTCAGGCAGCGGGGAAAGTTCATTCCGAGATGGAAAAGGGTTTTATTAAAGCAGAGGTTATTTCCTTTGAAGACCTGAGAGAGGTAAATTCAATTAGGGAAGTTCGCGAGACTGGAAAAGTGCTGATGGAGGGAAAAGAGTATCGGGTTAAAGATGGCGACGTGATAAACTTTCGTTTTCGTAGTTAATAATAAATTACATTTGTTCTGCCAATAAAAGGGAGTGTTCAATGTCTTATTATGAGATAACTTTTGTCCTTAAACCAGAGTGGGACGAAAAAAGAAGGGAAGAATTAAGCAAGAAAATCAGAGAATTTTTAAATGAAAAAACAGTTGAGATAAAAACCATGGATGAGGAAGGATTAAGGAGGTTAGCTTATGCGGTGAAGAAGAAAAAAGAGGGTTATTTCGTGATCCTTAATTTTGAGGCCGAACCTTCTATAATGGGGGAGTTTCGCAATTTTATGTATTCTCAAGGAGTTATCAGGTTAATGATTATTAAAAAGGATAAGTTTTTTACTTCTGAGCTAAAAAAAGGAGAGGAAAATGGCAGCTCTGAACAGGGTGATCTTAATCGGCAATCTAACCCAGGAGCCTGAACTTCGCTATACACCCGGTGGGATACCAGTGAGCAGTTTTACTGTGGCAGTTTCACGTCCCTACACGAGTACCGAGGGAGAAAGAGCAACTGATTTTATACCCATAGTGACCTGGCGTAAACAAGCAGAAAGGTGTTCCGAGTATTTAACCAAAGGGAGTCAGGTAGCGGTGGATGGAAGATTACAAGTGCGTTCCTATGAAGATCGTGATGGAATTAAAAGAATAAAAAGTGAGGTTGTTGCCTGGAGGATAGTATTCTTGCAGCGCTTGAAGAACAAGCCGACAGAAGAGGTAATTGAGGAACCCATAGAGAACGAGATTAACCGGGTTCCTTTAAGTGAAGAAGAAATTAAAGAAGAGAATCAGTCATTTGGAGGATAAACAATATGTTTCCTAAGAGTTTTAGAAGAAAAAAGATTTGTCAGTTTTGTCGACTTCGGGCCAAATCTGTGGATTACAAAAATGTAGATATTTTGAAGCGTTATGTTGATAATCGGGCTCGGATTAAGAGTAGAAGGAGAACTGGTGTTTGTGCAAAACATCAAAGAGAACTTTCCAGAGCTATAGAGAGAGCTCGACAAATGGCTTTATTGCCTTACAAGTAGGGGTCCGGAAGGAGAAAAAGGAATGAAAGTTATTTTGACGAAAGAGGTAGAAAACCTGGGTAAGAAATATGAGTTGGTTCAGGTTAGTGATGGATACGCCCGGAATTTCCTATTACCGAAGGAATTAGCTCTAAGAGCTACTTCTTCTAATATCAAACAGTTGAACGAACACCAAAAAATAGGCCTCCTAAAAGATAAAAAAAGTAAGACCAGAGCTCTACGGATAGCTGAAAAGTTGGAAGGTGTCCGGATAATTGCAGAAAGAGAAGTAGGAAAGGAAGGGAAGGTATTCGGTTCCGTTACCAATCAAGATATCACTGAGGAAATAAAGAGAAGATTTAATTTGGAAATAGACCATCGAAAAATTTCCCTGGACGAACCACTTCGGGTGATCGGAATCCGGAAAATCTCCATAAAGCTACATCCTGAGGTAGAGATTTCCTTGCAGGTTGAGTTAAAGAAAAAGACAACGGTAGAAGGTTCCCCCTGAGGAGAAGAGCAAAAATTAGTTAATTCTCAACTGTATTTTTATCACGGCTGAACATTATTTAGTTTGTATTGATTCTCTTTTCCAAGTAAGGAACTTCTTTCCCAGACTGTTTATGTCTCCTGCTCCTAAAGTTATCAAAAGATCTTCTTCGGTTACTTCTTTTTTCAGAAAATCCAGAATTTCCTTCTGGGTGGGGAAAAAGTAAACCGAGCTTCCCTTTTTACTTTTTATTTCTTCGAATAGCCGTTGGCCACTAATTCCTGGCTGAGAGCTCTCTCCAGCGGGATAAATCTTAGTTAAGACCAGTAGGTCAACATCGGTAAAAGCTCTGGTAAATGCGGGTAGTAAAAGTTTTGTTCTAGTGTAACGATGTGGTTGAAAAACAGCTATAATTCTCTTTTTTAGAAGTTTGGCTGCTTGCAAAACAGATCTAATTTCCGTGGGATGGTGGGCATAATCATCAAGTATTATAATGGATGAAACTTCTCCTATTTTTTGAAATCTTCTTTTTGTTCCTTGAAAAGAGGACAAGTGGTCTCTCGACTGGTGGAAATTTAGTCCCAAGGTTAAACTCACTAACAGAGAGGCCAGGCAATTGTAAATGTTATATTTACCAGGCAGAGGACAGGTGACTCTTCCGAGAAATGTGCCCCGGTAGGTAATCTGGAAAGAACTAAAAAAGGCCCGGTATTTTATATCGCTGGCTCTGAGGTCGCAGACTGAGTCAATTCCGTAGGTTAGGAAGGGAGGTAAAGAAGAAGATTCTTCCGAGACTTTTTTTAGACCGACATCATCACTGTTGAAGATTAAAGTTCCCCCTTTTTTCAAATTTTGGATAAATTGCTTGAAAGCTTCTCTCAATTTTTCTTCTGATCCGTAATAGTCAAGATGATCATTTTCCAGAGAGGTAAGAACAGCCAGTTGGGGATGAAGAAAAAGGAAGGAGCCGTCAGACTCATCACTTTCTACTACTGTCCACCTACCTTTTCCTAAAAAGCCGGTTGCTCTTATCTCATTTAGCTCACCGCCAAGAAATATAGTAGGATCCTCTTCTGCTTTTATTAGTAAGTGAGAAATGAAAGAAGCAGTAGTAGTTTTTCCGTGGGTTCCGGCAATTATGATACTTTGGGTATCGTTTACCAGCCAAGAAAGTAGCTTGCCTCGAGAGATTACTGGTATTTCTTTTCTCAAGGCCTCGGTAAGCTCTGGATTATCTGCCTTTATGGCCGAAGAGACCACTATTATCTCAGGTTTCTGGACATGATCAGAACTATGTCCTTGATAAATTTTAACTCCTTTTATTCGTAGTTTATGGATTAACTCATTTTCTCTTAGATCCGAGCCGGTAATCTGATAACCCTTACTTAAAAGGACTTCAGCCAAAGCACTCATGCCTACTCCCCCAATTCCGATAAAATGAAGAGAGCGAATATTTTTGAGCACTTAGTTTTTCCTCAGGCTGATAAGGAGTTTGGCCATTTGTTCTGTGGAATCTCTTTTACCTAATTGGCGACTCTTTTTGCTCATTTCTCTTAAAATTCCTCTGTTATTGATTAAATCAAGGATCAGTTTTTTTAATCTTTTTGCTTTAAGCTCACTCTGGGCAATTAGCAGAGCTGCTCCCTTTTTCTCCAGTATTTGAGCATTTCTCCACTGGTGATTTTGGGTGGCGTAGGGATAGGGAATGAGGATGGATGGTAGACCGCAGGCAGTGATTTCAGCTAAAGTAGTGGCACCACTTCGAGAGATAACTAAATCAGAAATAGCATAGACATATTGAATTTTAGAAGAATAAGGTAAAATTAACAGTTTGATTCTTTGCAAGAGAGGAGGATGGAAAGCTAATTCTTTGCTTTGTATTCCCACGATGAAAATACTTTGAATTTGAGGGGAAATTTCCTCTCGGTCAAGAAGTTGAAGTACCTTAATTCCCATCTGATTTAGAAAATCAGCTCCTTGACTTCCACCTAAAAAAAGAAGGGTAAATTTATTTTCATTCATATTTAATTTAATCGAGGCTTCCTTTCTTTTAGTGGTCAGGATTTCTTCCCTTACCGGGTTACCCACAGTTCTTATTTTGGGACGCAGGAGGGGAGCAAAGTACTCTTTTGTTTGAGGAAAACTAATAGCAATAGCGGTAGCTCGCCGGGCTAAAGTCCGGTTGGTCAGCGAGGGAAGGAGATTCTGTTCGCATATCAGGCTGGGTATCCCCAGTAGGAAGGAAATAGTTATCACCGGATAAGAGTGGAAACTACCCATTCCGACGACTACCTGAGGCCTGGATTTTAAGAAGATGAAAAAACATTGCTTTAGCGAAATCATCAAGTTCCAGAGAAAAAAAGGCCATTTCCAGGAAAAGCCTCGAGGACAACTACGGGTATTTATTTCTAAGAATTTAAACCCGGAGCTGGTAACAATTTCCTTTTCCAGAAGTCGTTTTCCACCAATCCAAATAATCTCTTGGGCTAAATGTTCTTTTTCCAGGTAATTGGCGAGGGCTAAGGCGGGGTAAAGGTGTCCACCGGTTCCTCCGGCAGCCACTAAAACTCTCATTTTTTGCTAGTCCTTGCTTGGGCCCACTGATAAACCACTGGTGCAGCTACAAAACTGGAGGAATAAGTTCCTACAATAATTCCTATCAAAAGAGCAAAGGCAAAGCCATGAATGACCGGACCACCCCAGATGAACAGAGATAAGACAACAATAAAGGTAGTCAGTGAGGTAATTACAGTTCGGGATAGTGATTGATTAATACCTAGGTTGATAACGTCCTTGTAGGACATTTTCCGTTTTCGGAAAGTCTTCGTATTTTCTCGAATTCTATCATAGACGACAATGGTGTCGTTTAAAGAGTAGCCAATTATGGTCATAAGGGCAGCAATGACTGGAAGGGTGAACTCAAAATTACCCAGCGAGAGAGCTCCTATGCTGATAGCTACATCGTGAACCAAAGCAATTACCGCACCTATAGCAAAGGTGAATTCAAAGCGCCAGGAAATATAAATGAGCATCCCGATTAGAGCAAAAATTATGGCTAAGACAGCACTTTTTTGTAGTTCTTTACTCACTTTAGGCCCGATTATATCTAGGCTGATGATCTGGAAGGGATTACTCTCTCCGACTTCTGCCTTCACTACTTTTTCAATCTCAACGGCGGCTTTTAAGTGAGTAATTCCCCGAATTCGAGTAGTTAAGGACTCCTGATCTATCTGATTAATATTTATTTTTTCTTTCTCAATAGGGTCAACGGCAAATAAGCTTATCAGATTTTCGTAGCCTACTTTTTCTACGGCGGGAAGTTGTTTTAATTCTTCGAGACTGGTAAATTTACCGGTTTTTCCCCGAAGGTTGATAATTTGTGAAGCAGCTTCCTCGGCTATTTGCTCAACCCGATAGCGAATGAGGACGAGATTATCCGTAGTTTTTCCATACTTTTGAATGATTGCCTGCTGCAAACCAATAGAAGATAATCCTGTTCTTATCTGGGTGATCGAAACAGACTTTTCAAATTGCAAATGAACTTCAACTCCTCCGGTAAAATCCAAGCCTAATCGTGGTCCTCCTTTCATTACCAAAGAAACTATTCCTACAGCTAACACAATTCCTGAGATGACTAAGGCAATTTTTCTTTTCCCAATAAAATCAATATTAGTTTTCCTAAAAAGCTTCATTTCATCCTCTTTTTTTAGATACTTAAGGTTTTAGTTGGTCGTCCTGCTATCAGAAGGTTGAAAATCACCCGGGTAACTACTATAGCGGTAAACAAGCTGGCCAGTATGCCAATAGAAAGAGTAGTGGCAAATCCCTTGATGGGACCACTGCCAAATTGAAACAAAATGAGGGCAGTAATTAAAGTGGTGATATTGGCATCCAGGATAGTCCTTAAAGCCTTGTTGTACCCAGCATCTAAAGCAGACCGAGGTGCCCTTTCCTTCTCTAATTCTTCCCTGATTCTTTCAAAGATGATCACGTTGGCGTCAATACTCATCCCGATGATCAGGATAATTCCGGCTATTCCGGGAAGAGTAAGGGTTGCTTTCAGAGCAACCAGAACAGCCAATATGAAGAGCAAGTTGAGAAGCAAAGCTAAGTCAGCAATCAAACCAGCTTTTTTGTAGTAAAGTCCCATAAATACCAGTACCGCCAGAAGACCAATTATTCCCGAAAAAAGCCCCTTTTGAATGGAATCCCGGCCCAGTGAAGGACCGACAGTGGTGTTTTGTATAATACTAAAAGGAATAGGAAGGGCACCACTCTTGAGAACTATCCTCAGCTTGCTGGCTTCATCCATAGTAAAGTTTCCCTCAATTACAGCTTTACCTCCGGGTATGCGAGTTTTAATCACCGGAGCAGATTGGATAGCATTATCAAGGACAATGGCTAGTCTTTCCCCGATGTGTCTTCCGGTAATCTGCTCAAATACTTTGGCTCCTTCTGAGTTGAACTCCAGGGTAACATAGGGTTGTCCCCATTGATTTATTTCTACTCGGGCATCTTTTATGGTACTTCCGGTAAGTAAGGTTTCTTTCTTGATAAGATAAGGCGAAGACTTCCCCTCCCGGTACTGGTAAAGTATTTCATCATCCAGGGGAATATCCCCCTCCAGAGCCTTATTGAGATCCCCCTTTTCGTCCATTAATTTGAATTCCAGAAGAGCTGTTTTCCCAATAAGTTCCACTGCTCCTTGAGGATCCTCAACTCCGGGTAGGTCAACCACGATTCTGTTTTCCCCTTGGTGAGTTATGCTAGGTTCTACCACTCCGTACTGATCAATTCTGTTTCTGATAATCTCAATAGCTGTATCTACGGCGTATTTAACGTCCTCAGACTCTGGAATCTGGCTGGTATCTGCCTCAAGAACTAAATGGACTCCTCCTTTTAAGTCTAATCCTAACTTTATCTTTTTTTGCAAAGGGTAAATCGCCCAGACTGAGACAGCCACCAATACCAAAATAAAAACTAACATCCATTTACTATACTGAAGCATTCCACTCTCCTTAACCGGTAGGATTACTATTGACTTCAAAAGCTCGTCTTTAAGAACCAGTCAATCTTGGCGCTAATTTAGCATAAATGATAAATTTGTCAACCAACTTCTGCAAGAAAATTACCCTATTTCGTTTCTCGAAATACCTTTGACTGAGTCTATCCTTTGATTAAGAAGTATCCCGGGCAAGCAAGAGAAAGATTAATCTGAAGAATCACCGACTTCACCTTTTAAGCTATAGCTATCGTGGTAGCCGCAAGTTTTAACTTGCGCAAATAAACGCAGGCTAAAGCCTGCGGCTACCATTCTTTTCCTGCAAAAGCTAGCTATGTCAAACTGGACTCGGGATATTCTCCTTGGCTCCGAAAAGGATAATAATTTGCCATTTTCCTGTTTCTAAAGTAGTATTGTTCAGATATTGGGTTGTTTTTCGTTGATACAAAGTTCACCGTTTGTCTCTGGTTGTTGTCTGAGGATGAGCTTCTTAACTGGAAAGAGTTATGGAGTTGTGGGGAGGGTAGGGGAATCTAAAAATGGAGAGAAGAAATCCGGTAATAACTGTAGTGGGGAGTTTTAATACGGATCTTATGGCACGGAGCCCGAGAATGCCGCGGGCTGGGGAGACTATTCTGGGGGGTCCTTTCCAGATGGGGCCGGGAGGAAAAGGGGCTAATCAGGCTGTAGCTACCGCCCGGCTGGGAAGCCCGGTTTTTATGGTTAGCTGCGTGGGGGAAGATGTTTTTGGTGACCTGGCTCTGAGCAACTTGAGCAAAGAAGGGGTTGATATCAGTTTTGTGGCTAGAGATAGCACAATACATACAGGTGTGGCTCTAATTGTAGTAGATGAACAAGGCGAAAATATGATTGTGGTGGCTCCTGGAGCTAATTTTTCTCTAACTCCGGATATGGTGGGGAGGGCTACCAGAGCCATCAGGGAAGCAGATGTTCTCTTAACTCAACTGGAGATTCCCACTGAATCGGTAGAAAGAGCTTTAAGAATAGCCAAGGATAATCAGGTTACTACTATATTGAATCCGGCGCCTGCTCGGGTTCTCTCCCCGGCAATTCTGAAATATGTGGATGTATTAACTCCCAATCGAAGTGAGGCTTCTCTTTTAACTGGAATAGAGATAACTAACCAGAGCTCAATTAGAAAAGCCGCTCAGCGGCTTTTCAAGCAGGGTGTTGAAACAGTAGTTTTTACTCTGGGGAGTGAGGGGGCTTTAATAGTAACTTCGGAAAAATTCCAGCACATTCCAGGCCAGAAAGTACAGGTGGTTGATACTACCGGGGCCGGCGATGCTTTTAACGGAGGGTTGGCTTTTGCTCTGAGTAGAGATGATGACTTAGTAGAAGCGGTGCGATTTGCTAATGCAGTGGCGGCTCTGTCAGTTACCAAAGTGGGAACAGCACCCTCAATGCCCACTGAAAGAGAAGTAAGAAGTTTTCTTAATAAAGCATCTTCATAGCTCCTCTCACGTTTTTCATAGTAGCTCCAACCGGGCTTCGGCTGTCTTCTATTGTCTGTGCTTCAAGCCTACTTTCCCTTCTTGGGTGAAGTAGGAAGAAAAAATAAAATTTACCCACAGTTTTAAATTAATATCAAAGACTAACTAAATTTAATTGGTAACTATTCAGATACCTGGCATTAACTTCAGTCTAAAATTCGGTGAACCTCTCTACTTGGGTAGGGGAGACTTTAGTCTCCCTTGGCTCTTTTTCTGGGCGACTGAAGTCACCCCTACCCGCTAAATAGTTGACAGTCAATTAGTCCTCAGGTTTATTCCTCATTGATATATTTGGACCGGCTGAATAGTTACTAATGTTATACCAACGCTTGTATCAGATGAAGTGGACCCCAAAATTCGGA
>AQRW01000153.1 GCA_000402295.1 Candidatus Aerophobus profundus SCGC AAA252-L23 | reverse complement strand
CTTTTCTCGTTCCTATGGCAAGATATAAGAATACCGATCAATGAAGTGTTCCGTGTGTAGTAGATAGAAAAAGGGGTCAGGTCTCAACATTTGACTTTTCGTTTACATCCATAAATTAGCCTTCAGGTAAAGACAGCCGAAAAAGGCAAACTGTTCGAAAGAATAGGACGCAAAGCCACGGGCCCTGGAAGGGGTAGCCGGGCTGCCAGGAAGGAAAACCGTTCTTTCTTTGGAAAGAGCGGTTTTTTTATGAGATTGTCACGTCGCTACACTCCTCACAATGACAGACAAGGTGAGATGGCTGCGCTACACTCCTCACAATGACAGACAAGGCCAGGAGGTCGCTGAGAAACCCCAATATTGTAGCGGTCCGATTCATCGGACCTTTTATTAAAGCAAGTTTCATAAATGAAACCTCTACAAAAAAAACACTTTATCAGCAAACTCATAGATGGCCACCTCTGTCTTGGATAGACTGGTAATGACAGACAAGGTGAGATGGCTGCGCTTTGCCGGCAATGAGAAAGAAAAGAAGAGAAACTAATGTCAGTACATAAGTTGGGAATGTTCTTCCATTGTTCCTTCAACCAGGGACAAGCTGGATTAGTCCTGGTAGTTTTCGTTTTAACCATTATGGGAGTGGTAGCCATCAGTTTTCTTTACCAGATGCGCCTGGAAAATGAGGCCACCGATAATTACTACCAGAGCGTCAAGGCCGAATACCTGGCTCAGGCCGGTATAGAGAGAGCCATTGCTTGTCTAAAGGAAGATAATAATGAGTACGATGACCTCTATGAGGAATGGGCCGAGGGATTCGGAGAAGAAATGGAGGGAGGAGAATATATTCTCTATCCCAAGGTAAATTGGGCAGAAGAGACGTCAGAGGAAGAGACAGAGGAAGAAAATTCGGACATCTCTGATGAGGAGGGAAAGATAAACATCAACCTGGCTGGAATAGATTCAGCCAATGAAGGATGGACTCCCTTTGGGTTAAATCTGGGCTCTCTTTCTGCTTTGAGCAAAAAGAAGTGTCAGGCTATTATTGCTTACCGTTATGGACCGGATAGAGCCCCGGGAAAAGCAGGAGTTGATGATGACGGCGACAATAAAATTCTGGAAAGAGATGGCATTGACAATGATGGTGACGGAGAAATTGATGAATCAGGCGAAGGAATAGACGAGCCTGATGAATTTTGCCCTCTTCAACCTTACGGTGATGACAACCCCTTCGACACCATTGACGAGGTCAGATTGGTGCCGGGAATTGGGGAGGTTACCTTTAAAAAAATAGGAGATTTTATCACTATATATTCCTACGATGAGAACAAGGATGCTACGGGAAGACTGAGAGTCAACATCAATTCAGCCTCAATGAGTCAAATTAGTCAGACGCTACAAGAAACAAACTTCTCGGAAGAAAGAGCTGACCAAGTGGCGGTAAATATTATAGACTTCATTGATGAAGATAGCTCTCCCACTGAATTTAACGGTAAGTATGGGCTGGAGAAGACCCCTTATATCAACGAGGTTATGCCCTTTTTTACCTCCTCTCCGTTGGTAGCAAGTAGAGGATTAGCCAAGGGAGGAGTTAAATTTCTCCGGAGCAAGATAACAGAAAAATTAGAAGAGACAATCAGGGATAAGATTAAAAAAGGGAAAGAAAAATTATCCGAAGAAATCGAAAAAAGAATTGAAGAAGAGGAAAAAGAACTGGAAAAATCAGTCAAAAGAATAACAGAAAGGAAAGAACAAAAAAGGTCTTTCTTGTCCTTTTTTGGAGAAAAGGCAGCCTGGGCTGAGGGAGAAGGAGAGAAAATTGAGATAGAGATTGAAGTAGAATGGATTGAACTGTATAATCCCTATGATACATCCTGTAGTCTAAAAAACTGGCGTCTCCGGACTTCTTTAAAGAAGGTAAAATTAGGAGGAGTAATGAATCCTCACAGCTATAAGATTATCTTCAATATAGTGATAAAACTACCAGAGAAAACTATTGGTAAAGAGCTTCTGGATAATTATGCCGACACACCTGTTCTTACCAATGAGAAGGGATACGTAGTAGACAAAGTCTCTTACGAAAATTGGGGAATTGCCTGGAGGGCTTTTGAAAAGAATGACCCCCGAGTCCGTCAGTTTGCCAGCAGTGTCCCGGGAGGAAGCCCCTGGTTTAGGAACTGGTTCTGGATGCCCTCAATAGGCGAAGGAAGAGATAGAGATGATCTAAGTAGTTTCTACATCAAAAATCACCCCCTTAGTAATGTTGGAGAAATAGGATACATCCATACCGGAGAACAGTGGAAGACGATAAAATTGGGACAGGGAGGGGATTGGCGAATTTCAGACAAGATTACTGTAGTTGAACATCCAGAGCAGCCAACTCAAGGAAGAATCAATATCAACACTGCCTCCAGTACAGTTCTCCAGAGTCTACCTGGAATAGATGCCACCCTGGCCAAAGCTATTATTAATTATGGAGAGACTGAAGGGAAGAGACCTTTTAATCAGATAGGAGAAATTCTGGAAATACTCCCCTTGGAGAAGTTGGGCTACAACGGGATAGATGACGATAAGGATGGCTACGTTGATGAAGAGGACGAAAAAGAGATAATTTTTCGCTCCCTATCCAATCTAATTTGTGTTCGCTCCAACTGTTTTACCTTAATCTGTGAGGGGCGGGCTAAGGAAGGAAAGGAAATATTAGCCGAGAAAAAAATAAAGGTGATTGTAGATAGAGGGAAAAACCCGATAAAGATTAAGTATTACCGGGAACTCTAAATATATGTTAGGGATTAAGATCTCCTTATTACTATCTTCACCCCTTTTTCTCCTCGGCCTGCTTAGTTTACAGGAAACATTACTCTGTTCTCAGTCAGTGCTGGGCTTAATATAGGTCAAAACTGCGTTTTTCCTGTTCCTCGCTGGTAGACTATTTAGAGAGAATGATTACTCGGACTTCAAATCCTTATTGTTAAAATTAGGCATCAACACAATATGTACACGCAGGTAAAAAATAGAGTAAGTTAAATATTCAAATCAATCTTTTGCTTTTCAATATCTGATTATAATCTTCCTCAGTAATGGGACACTTGCATAAATCCAGAACTTGCCTTGTCGTATCTAATCTTAATTCTTTTTTCATCCTTCCCAAGAGTGCTCCGTTATAAATTTTATATTTACTACCACGAGATGTATAGGTATATGCCCCCGTCCTTCTTCCTCGATACTCGTGATGAAAGTACCTGTGGTGGGTATCTTCTCTCACAAACCCCTTCGAAGAAAGATTAGACTCTATTAATCTTCTTTCAATCTGCATTATTATTGTTCAATGAGTAAATTTTTGTAAAGGTCTTTTAATCTCAAAGCATCTCCTGTGAGTCTATCTCTATCCATTTTCTTGTAATACTCAAAAAAATAGATTATATGCAAACATAAATCCTCTAGAGCATCTTGGGAGGCAGCTCCAGTACCACAAACAAATAGATTTTCATTCTCAGCAAAGAATAAATTGCCGTTACGGTAGATCTTTACAGATATAGGTTTAGAAGCATAGAATCTTTTAGTTCCTACGTATAACTTCCAAAGAGGAGCTGATTTATATTTCGTGAGTTGTCTCAAAACAAACTGCAAATCAACTGTAGTCCCCATGCTCATCTCTACAAGCTTGGGGCGCGCATAATTTTCAGGAATTTGCTCCATCCTGTCTTTTACCTCACCATAAGTATCTTCAGCTAATACGGGGCTCATTATATCACCTCCCCACGCATAACTTTCTTATAATTATCGGTTATTAACCCTTCAAATAGATGCTTTGTATATCGGTGGCTCTCGTCAAGGTATTTGTCCACCATTTCGAAAGTCAAGTCTTGATATTTTGCATAATCAAAGTCCAAAAGAATGGCTTCTTGTGTTCGATCTTGTGAAATAATCGATTCAATACGGGTTATTATATTACTACCTTCGGTTGGGGATACAAATATCATATTTAAATTTTTAAAATCAGTGGGTATAATTTCAGGCAATCCTATTTCAATATTTAGGTAATTCTTTATAGGAATAATACCATTCTCTCTTGTAAAAGGTATAATATTTATATATCGCAAGCCTGTTCTATTAAATTTTTGCATCTTGAACAATTTCTCAAAAATTGAAAATATTCTTATCACTTCCTCTTTGAACAATTTGAAACCTTTATATTCTTTGCAATACACTGATATCTTGTTGATAGCCAACATTATTCCATTAGTACCGTCATTGCACTCGAATCTGTATGGTTCAAGAGCAACTGCTTTTCCTTGAGATAATTTGGGAACTAATAATTTAGGATAAACATCTCTCACCTTCTCGTAGAATTTATCTCTATTGCACTCAATAGCCAGCTCCCCTGGAAATCTTATCTCAAAAACTGTTTCAACAAGAGGAGTATTTTTGTAAATTTTACTTTCTTTGCTTACCTTACGCATTTTTCGAACGCCATAAATTGTGTGTTAACATACACATTATTTTTTGAACATTACCGACATTTTTCACAAATACTCTATATTAATCGTTTTAGAACGAATTTATATACATGGTGATTTATTGCAATCCTCCGTACTTTTCATAAAAATTATACTTCAAGTCCGCTGGTTGTCAAATCCCAAGCCTGGTTGGGTACAATAATACTGCAGACTTTCCAGTGAGAGAATGCAGACAATGCGATTATTTCAGAAGAGTGGAGAAGGTTTACTGAGGTTATGAGAGTTAGGGCTACCGTTAGTTCCTACGCCCAGACGCCGGCTATTTCCGTCCCGCATGAGGGGCACCGGCCCTCTCTTATCTCACACTTCCCCACCTGAAAATACCCTCTGTCTATCAGTAACTTGTTGCAATGATAACAGTAGGTATCCGAACCCTCAAGGACATTACCTAAATAAACATAACGAAGTCCATGTTTTTTCCCGATAGCCATTGCTTCCCTCAGGGTATTTAGAGAAGTCGGTGAATGATCGATAAATTGATAATTAGGGGAGAATCTACTTATATGCCAGGGGATATCTTGACTCAGATGAGCAATGAATTCAGCTATCTCATTCAATTCCTCGTAGGAATCATTCTCACCCGGAATAATTAAGGTAGTTACCTCCACCCAGATATTCAATTCTTTCATATAGGCTATGGAATCCAGGACAGGTTGCAGGTGTGCTTTACAAATCTTCTTATAATAGTCATCACGAAAACTTTTCAAATCTACGTTGGCGGCATCCAAATAAGGACTAATCATCCTCAAAGCCTCTTTAGTCATATACCCATTGGTTACAAAAATATTGTAAAGACCAGCTTCTTTAGCTAATTTAGCTGTATCATAGGCGTATTCAAAAAATATAGTTGGTTCCGTATAGGTATAGGATATACTTGAACAAGTATTCTTCTTTGTTTCCCTCACTATTTGTTCCGGGGTTAACTTATGTCCGGCAGAAATTCCTTCGTTCCTTTTGGAAACCTGAGAAATTTGCCAGTTTTGACAAAAAGCACACTTAAAATTACACCCTATAGTGGCCAGGGAAAAGGAAGTCGAGCCGGGTAAAAAATGGTATAGCGGCTTTTTTTCAATCGGGTCAATATGAGCAGCTATGGCTTCCGCATAGACCAAAGTGTATAAGGTGCCTTCGATGTTTTGTCGCACACCACAGATACCATAGCCCGAATTGGCAATTTTACAGTGGTGAGCACAGAGATAGCAATGCACCAATTTATTATCCAATTTCTCATAGAGCCGGGCCTCTTTTTTCATCTTAATGTTCACTACCTTTCTTTAACTTGCGCAAATAAACGCAGGCTAAAGCCTGCGGCTACCAAAGTCCAATTAGGAAAAGCTAAAGCCTGCTGCGGCTACCGGATCATAACTGGGAGGCTAAAGCCTCCCCTACACCTCTGGCAACCTCTCTCACCTCTGGCAACCTCCCTCACCTCTGGCTAAATTAGTTAACTCGACTTCTTTCGGTATAGTCCGATTAACTCGGTCTTGGCCAATAGATGACCTTTCATGGCCTTTTCCAAGCCCGCCTTATTAATTCCCTCGGCTAATTCAAGCCTTTCATCCAAAGCATAAACCTTAAAAAAGTAACGATGGGTACCGGATGGAGGACAAGGCCCTCCGTAATTTCTCCTGCGGAAATCATTAATTCCTTGCTTCCCGGGAATACTATTTTCTTCAATTCGCGAAACAACGGGGATATCATAAACAACCCAGTGCACAAACGTACCGACGGGAGCATCCGGGTCATCAATTATTAGCGCTAACTTCTCAGCCATAGCAGGAATACTTTCCATCACCAGGGGAGGATTAATATCCTCTCCTTCACAGGTAAATTTCTGGGGAATAAACCCATTGTTAGCAAATTCAGGGCTGGTTAACTTCATAACCGATCCTCCTCAATTTTATTTTTGCTCATCCGGGAATGTTTTTTGCCTCAGAAATCAAATATTTTTCCTGGATTAAGGACGTTTTTGGGATCAAACAACCTTTTAATTCCTTTCATCAGCCTAAGTTCACTTGAAGATAGACCCAAGGACAGGTACTTTTTCTTAACCAGACCGATTCCGTGTTCTCCGGAGATTTTCCCCCCGGCAGCAACGGCAAAATTGAATAAGTCAAGGAGAGTCGAAGAAATTTTCTCTTCCCACTCCTCAGTGTCCATTTCTTTCCGGAGAATGTTTATGTGAACATTACCATCTCCCAGATGTCCAAAACAAGCGGCACACAAAGAATATTTACTCATAATTTCTTTTACTTTCTTCAAAAGAGCGACTATCCGGTTACGGGGAACAACTATATCTTCTTCGGCCATAATCGGGCTCAGGGAAATTAAAGCATCCCTCATTGACTGTCTTATTTTCCACAGTTTTTCTCTTTCCAAACGGTCTTTAGCTATCAGTACATCAGATGCTCCACCATCCAGGCAAATTTCCCCTATAATCTCACAAATCCGCTCCAGTTCCTCCGCTTTGTCACCATCAATCCCAATCAACAGATGATTGTCAGCTTCTTTAAAGGGAAGCTCCTTTTGAAGATACTTCTGACAAGCTTTCAGGGTAGCCCGATCCACATATTCAATATTAGTAGGAATTATCTTTCGAGAGAGTATTTGCTGAACAACCTGGGTAATTCCCTCCAATTTATCAAAGGGGACTATTAAATCTATCCTTTCCCTGGGCAAGGGTAAAGCTCGAAGAACTACTTCAGTAATTACCGCCAGAGTTCCCTCCGAACCTAACAAAAGATCTGTCAGTTGAGAGTCAGTAGCATTCTTTAACAGTTTACCCCCGGCTCGGATTATCTCTCCATTAGCCAATACTGCCTCAACTCCACAGACATAATTTCTAGTACCCCCATATTTGACCGCATTGGCTCCGCTGGCTGATTCAGCTACGTTGCCTCCAATAGTGCAACTATCCATACTGGCTGGATTCACCGGATAAAACAGTTCTTCTTTTTCCAGTTCTCGCTGAAAATTTCCGTTAATAATCCCGGGTTGGACCACCGCCATAGAAGTGCCCTTGTCTAACTCGAGTATTTTATCCATCTTTTCCAAAGAAAGGACAATGCCTCCGAAAACGGGCAAGGCTCCTCCAGTAACTCCGGTCCCTCCACCTCGGGCAGTCACGGGAATCCTCTTCTCTTCAGCCAAAAGGAGAATCTTTCTCACCGCCTCTTTGTTTCTTGGCTTGACCACCACTTCAGGGAAATAACACATACCCAAAGTTTCATCGTGTGAATAAGGCTCAAGATCCTCCTGGCTAATCAGGAGATCTTGTTCCCCTAAAATCTCCCTCAATCTGTCCAGAATTTCTCTGTTCACTTTACCATACATTTTTTCCCTCCCTGGCATAAAAAAAGAGGCAAATCTTTCAGGTTTACTCCAATTTTCAAAAGACACTGCTTAATCCAGGGAAATCGGCCAATTTGATTGAGCTGATGAGCATCGCTACCCAGGGAAATTTTTACTTCTTCCTCGAGAGCTAATTTGAAAAGAAAGGGATAAGTCTCAATTTGCCGTGGATGGAGCTTGGTGAAAACGTATTCATTGAATTCAAAAGCTACTCGGTGCAACTTCATCAAGCGGATAAGTCCACGAAAATCCCCGAGAATTCCGGGGTCATCGAATCTTTCAATGATACCATTTCGAGAAATCAAAACTCCTGGGTGAGCTAAAACATCCACCAGGGGATTTTGAATTATCTTCTCCGCCCAACAAAACCATCTCTCATACAAGCTCCTTTTTTCTTCAGAGTTCAAGTTTAGTTCTTTGTGCCAGACATATCCACTTCCAGGAAACTGGTGAGTTGCCGCCAGGATAAAATCAATTTCCTCGGCATTATCATAGATTATAGTTTCCAGAGAATCCCTAAAAGAACCGTCTTCTTTCTTAGGATCAGTCTCTATCTCCGCCCCCACCATCACCTCAAAGTTGACGGTCATTTTCCCAAGTTCCTCCCTGATAAATCTAATTCTTTCAAACTCTTGGGTAGAACCTACATGTTCTGTGATAGCCATTCGGGTGAGATTAAGCTGATCAGCCCGCTGAACAATATTCTTCACGGTCATTTCCTTATCGGCATGACCACAAAGGTAAGTATGAATATGATAATCTATAGAAGGATCCATCATCTTACTTATTTTCTCCTCTCGTTTTTTTCTCCGCAAACAAAACCCGCTAAAAATCCAGAAAATGGGAGGCTAAAGCCTCCCCTACCCACCTCCGTCATTGCGAGTCTGCTGAGAAAGCAGGCGTGGCAATCCGCGAAGCGTCACGAGGTTGCCAAGGGCAACCGTGGTGATCTTGTTTTGGAGATAGAATATAGAACAAGGACTTTCTCCATAGGTATAGGCGAGTTCAGTCACCCTGGAGATTCCCTATACCTCGGAAGCCAGGTTGCCCTTCACTATATCACCAATTTGAGTGGTCTTTAAACCACTTCTAGCAGAAAGATCCTTTATCTGACCAGAGATAAGAGCCTGGGTTATTGCCTTATCTACCAATCCAGCCGCTTTTTCCTCACCTAAGTAATCAAGCATCATTTGGACAGCACAGATTGCTGCCAATGGATTAATCACATTCTTCCCGGTGTACTTAGGAGCTGAGCCGTGAATTGGCTCAAACATAGAGACGCCCTCTGGATTGATATTTCCTCCCGCAGCAATGCCCATCCCTCCTTGAATCATTGCTCCCAGATCGGTGATGATATCTCCAAACATATTACAGGTAACAATAACATCAAACCACTCAGGATTCTTGATCATCCACATGCAAGTAGCATCAACAAAGGCACAATCTTTTTCTATCTTAGGATATTCCTCTCCTACTAACTTAAAAACTCTTCGCCAGAGATTGTGAACATAAGTTAAAACATTAGCCTTATCAGACAAAGTTACTTTTCTTTTCTTATTTCTTCTCACAGCGTATTCAAAGGCATACCTGATACATCTTTCCACCCCTCGACGTGTATTAATCATCTCTTGAATAGCTACTTCAGCGGCTGTTCCTTTATAGGCAAATCCTCCCAGGCCCAAATAAAGCCCTTCGGTGTTTTCCCTAACTACCACAAAATCAATTTCTTCGGGGCCCTTATTTTTAATAGGGGTCCATACTCCCGGATAGAGTTTTACCGGCCGAAGATTGATGTATTGATCCAACTCAAAGCGGAGTTTCAACAGTATTCCTTTTTCCAGAATTCCGGTTTCAACTCCAGGATGCCCCACTGCTCCCAGGTAAATAGCATCCATTTCTTTAAACTCGTTTAGAGCAGAATCTGGTAGAATCTCTCCTGTCCTAAGATATCTATCACCTCCAAAGTCATACTCTTTTAGTTTGTAGGAAAAACCGGTAATATTAGCTACTTCTCTTAGAACTTTTAGTCCTTCTCTGGTCACTTCTGGTCCCACCCCATCTCCAGGAATCACAGCAATTTGATATTCCTTTCCCGGCAATTCATCCTCCTTTTTAGTGAGGTAGTTTAAGAACTCCTCTTCCTGTATTTTTAACCGATTTCAACCCAGCAAAATTTTAAATAACCCTCTTGTGGGTAGGGGCGACTTTAGTCGCCCTCAGTAAAACAAGAGTTAAAAAAAGCAATTGGGAGGCTAAAGCCTCCCCTACACGGAGGGAGAATTTTAATGAGCTCTTTTAGTTAAAGATTTATTCCCCTTTCGTCCCTTATCTTCTACGAGAATTCCTCAAAGAAACATAGGCTAACAAATGGAAAGACTACTGTTAAGACACACCTTCAGTCTGAGAAGAAAAACGCCATTTTATCATTTGTTTTATCAGAGGATAACCTTCCAGATCGGGGTCCTCTTTTACCAAATTAAAAGCTTCTTTTCTCGCCACCAGGAGAACTTGGCTATCTCTCAATAAATCAGCTATCTTTAAATCAAAAATCCCCCATTGGCGAGTACCAAAAAATTCTCCGGGTCCCCGCAGAACCAGATCCTCTTCAGCAATACGAAAGCCGTCATTTGTGCCACACATAACCTTCATTCTCCGAGTAGCCTCCCGGGATATATGGCTACTGGTAATAAGGAAACAATACGATTGGTCAGCCGCTCGTCCCACCCGGCCACGAAGCTGATGAAGCTGGGCCAAGCCGAAACGTTCTGCATTCTCAATTACTATTAATAAAGCTTTAGAAATATCTATTCCTACTTCTATCACACTTGTAGAAACCAAAATATCAATTCTCCTCTTTTCAAAAAGAGTCATTATCTCGTTTTTTTCCTCTCGGGACATTCTCCCGTGCAGAAGTCCCACCCTAAATTCAGGAAAAATATTCTCCTGGAGATTCTTCGCCATCTCCAGAGCAGGTCTCAAATCCATCTCGGTAGATTCCTCAATAATGGAACAAACAAAGTAAGCCTGGAAACCTTTTTTTAGTTTGGCTCTGAGAAATTGGTAAACCTCCTCCTGCCTTCTTTCAGCTACCCAGCGAGTGATAACGGGTTTCCTCCCCGGAGGAAGTTCATCTATAACTGACAAATCCAAATCTCCGTAGGAAGTTAAAGCTAAAGTACGAGGAATTGGTGTAGCTGTCATAATCAGCACATCAGGATGAACTCCTTTGGCTTTTAGAGAAGCACGCTGCTTTACTCCAAATCGATGTTGTTCATCAATGATCACCAGACCCAGACGCCGAAAAGTAACTTCTTTCTGAATCAAAGCATGAGTCCCAATAATTAGTTTCACCTGGTCTTCTTTTATTTCTTTAAGAATTTGTTTTTTTTCTTTGGCCGGAAGCTCACTTATAAGCAGAGTCGGTCGCACATTTAAGATACTCAGCATTCTTCTTATTTTTAGGTAGTGCTGCTGAGAAAGGATTTCTGTAGGAGTCATTAAAGCAGCTTGATAATTATTACCTAGAGCATTTAAAATGGCCACTACCGCCACCAGGGTTTTACCGGAACCAACATCTCCCTGAAGCAAACGATTCATAGAACGTTCTTTACCCATGTCCTGGAGAATTTCATTTATCACTCTTCTTTGACCCAGGGTAAGAGAAAAACTAAGATGATTGATAAATTGGTCAATTATTTCCTTAGCCACAGTAAATTTAATTCCCCTCTCTTTCCTGTAATTTCTTCTCTTCAAAGCCAGTGCGGTTTGAAGAAGAAAAAGTTCTTCAAATACCAGCCGTCGGCGAGCTTGCTTCTGCCAGAGAAAGTCCTGAGGAAAATGAATATTCTCTATAGCCTCCGGAAAGGAAACC
The DNA here is from genome assembly GCA_000402295.1 of Candidatus Aerophobus profundus SCGC AAA252-L23. Lineage (GTDB taxonomy): Bacteria > Aerophobota > Aerophobia > Aerophobales > Aerophobaceae > Aerophobus > Aerophobus profundus. Next base: position 13,029 of record AQRW01000153.1, on the reverse strand, counting down.
AGAGAATATACTTTTCTTATTTGGGCCGGAAGGGAGTCTGGAAGATTATGAACTCTTTCATCCAGATTATTCTTGACTATTCTCCGGAGAAATCGTTGAGACACTCCCTCAGTTAGGGGATAAATAGGGACGATGCGCTTGAGGTGTAAATGGTCCTCATTTCTTCCCTTGAGAATCTCCCAGTCTTCAACACCAATTTGCTTCTCCCCTTTGATTCCCAGGTGAACCCGGCCACTTAATACAATTTCCTGACCTCTTTTTAAAACCCCGATCAAATAATCCTGATTATACCAGATGGCAAATATGGTACCACTATGATCCCTCACCGGAACTTTAATAAAAGTAAGATTTCTACGAACCTCGGTCTTACTCACCAAAATAATTTTCCCTTGAATTACCTGCCGTTTGCCCGGAGTGGTATATTCTATAGGGACAATTTTGCTTCGGTCCTCATAATAAAGAGGAAAGTGCCAAAGAAGATCACCAATACTCTTAATACCCAACTTACTTAGGATATTGGCTTTTTTCTCCCCTACTCCCTTAGCGTAGCGGACCGGGGAATTCAGATAGAGTAAATTATCCTGAGGAATTTTCCTGATTATCCTTGTCATTTAAGATAAATGTATTATAATTAGATTTCATAAAGGTTGCGGCTACCTTTATGAAATCTAAACTATTACTCCTGGGTCGGGGTGACTAAAGTCGCCCTGGGTTTCTATAGCTCAACAAAAGAGGAAACAATGTATAAATGTGCCATTTGCGGTAAAGGAAGCAGCGTGGGTCACCAAGTGAGTAAGTCGGGACGACGCACCAAGAGAAGATGGTTACCTAACCTGCAACGTCTTCGCATAAAACTGGGAAGAAAAATCAGTCGAGAGTATGTTTGCACTCGTTGCCTGCGTACAGGAAAAGTAGAGAAAGTGTAGTAAAACACAATTGTTATCTCTTTCTCTCCAGACGCTCAGCTTCCTGAAAGAATTTACCCTCGCTTTTGATGGCCGGAGCAATGATCATCTCTACTTCATGCATTTCCCGCAGGTTTTTGGCACCACAGTAACCCATGCAAGTTCTGATAGCCCAAACAAGATTTTGAGAACCATCGTCCAGTCGGGCCGGCCCCAGAAGGATTTCCTTAAGAGTACCTGTCGTCCCCACCTTCACTCTTGCCCCCCGAGGTAGATTTTCATCGGATGTAGCCATCCCCCAGTGATATCCCCGGCCTGGTGCTTCCTCAGCCCGAGCAAAAGCCGAACCTATCATTACAGCATCAGCTCCCGAGGCCAGGGCCTTACAAACATCTCCTCCTATCCTCATACCTCCATCTGTAATAATCAAAACGTAACGGTTTTCTCTTTTGAAAAAATCATCTCGGGCCATAGAAACATCTATGGTAGCAGTCACCTGGGGAATTCCCACTCCCAGTACTTCTCTGGTAGTGCAAGCCGCACCAGGTCCCACTCCCACTAGTAAAGCATCTACTCCCGTCTTCATCAACTCATAAGCGGCTTCATAAGTAACACAGTTTCCCACAATTATGGGAATAGACATCTCTTCACAGAATTTCCTCAAATCAAGTTTTTCCCGTTTTGATGATACATATTCTGCCGTAGCCACTGTAGCCTGAACCACAAATACGTCAGCTCCTGTCTGTTCGGCTAAGGGGCCAAATCGAGCTGCCTGTTGAGGAATGGAAGACACCGCTACCGGAACACCAGCTTCTTTCATCTCCCTGATTCTCTGAACAATAAGTTCTTCCTTGATAGATTCACGATAAACTCTCTGGATTATTTGTACCGCCTCTGTCGGAGAAGAATGAATAATTTTCTCAATTACTTTGGCTGGTTCAGAATAACGAGTCTGAATGCCTCCCAGATTAAGGACAGATAGTCCTCCCAGCTTTCCCATCTGAACAGCAAAGTTTGAATCTACTACTCCGTCCATAGCCGATGCCAGGATGGGGATCTCAAAAGCCAGATCTCCTATTTCCCAGCTTATGTCAATATCTTCCGGATCAATAGTTATTTTGCCAGGAACCAAAGCAACTTCATCAAAGCCGTAGGCTTTTCTGGCTTTTCTCTCTCTACCGATATAAAATCCTCCCATTCTTACCTCCCTATTTTGACTATTACCGATGGTTCAAAATACCGAGTAACCCTCAGACATAATTATCATCATTCTGTTTATTCGGTTCCTGGACCTCCCGAAGGGATGACGGAAACTCCATAGCTATATTTTGCTTAAGGGAGGCATTAATGAACTTGTCAAGATTTCCATTGATTACTGACCATACATCACTTATCTCTAGACCAGTGCGGTGGTCCTTCACCAGGGTATAGGGATGTAAAAAATAAGAACGTACCTGATTGCCCCATTCAATCCTGGCCTTCTCCTGATATCTTTGTTGAATATTTCTCTGCCTCTCCAGTTCCTGAAGATTGTAAAGTCTGGATTTCAGAATACGCAAGGCTGTTGCTTTATTCTTGTGTTGGGAGCGCTGATCCTGACACTGAACCACTATCCCAGTGGGTAAATGACTAATGCGGACAGCCGAATCGGTCACATTAACATGCTGACCTCCTGGACCCGAAGCCCGAAATGTTTCGATTCTCAGATCTTCCTCTTTTATTTCCACCTCTCCTTCCTCGGTCTCAGGTATAACATCTACAGCCGCAAAAGAAGTATGTCGCCGATGAGCTGCATCAAATGGAGATATACGGATCAAACGATGAATTCCCACTTCTTCCTTTAAATATCCGTAAGCAAACCGACCTTCTATCACTGCGGTGGCACTCTTTATTCCAGCCTCAGCTCCTCCCAGCCAATCCACTATTCGAGCCCGGTAGCCCTTTTTTTCTGACCAGTTAAGATATGTTCTCAGGAGCATTTCAGCCCAATCACAAGAATCAACACCCCCCGCACCGGGATGAACGGATAGAATAGCATTGGCCTGATCATATCTACCACTAAGCAAGGCCTCAAGCTGAAGTTTCTCAATTTCTCTTTCCAGAAAAGCCGCCTTTTTCTCAAACTCCTGGAGCAAATCTTTATCCAGGTCCTCTTTCAATAGACCATTCAGGACATAAATTTCCTCCCAATACTTAACTATCCTTTCCCATTGATCCTTTTTGTTCTGATAAAGGCTCAGCTTCCTTAATGTCTTGACTCTCTCTGGATCCGTCCAAAAATTAGGTTGGTTTGTCTTGTTCTCCCATTCAGTGATTTTTAATTCATACTGGTCTACTTCAAAGAAACCCTCTTAACTGATTCATTCTTTCCTTTAGCCCTTTTAACCTTAAGGATCTTTCTTCTTCCATCAGTTAAACTCCAGTGGTTTATCACAAAAATAACATAGGAACAGACTTGTGTCAAACTGAAGAACAGTTAAACTAAGATTAACAGGTTAAATGAAGAACAGCTATTGTTTTTCTCTTAGTTACAAAGTGATTATAGGAAAGACAGGCTTCTTGGGTAGGCTGAACTTTTACCTCAATTTCTTTTGATTCAAGCCAAGAACGTGTATTTTGAGGTACCTTCATTAATCCAGGATTTCCGGTACCCACCACCAGAACATCAGGATGTTCCTCAATAACCCTGGTCAAATCCTCAGGAAGTAAAAGATGCCCTTCTTTTCTCCACCATTTATCATTCACCCACTCGGGATAAACAATAACATCCGAGGAATAGCTTTTCCCTTTGATAACAATTATTCCAAATTCATAACTATCAATCAATGTTTTGCTACTCTCTGGGTTCCCCCACCGGTTTGGTAAAAGCAGGGCTGAGGAAAAAATCCCTCAGCCCTGGATAAATTCCCATATTTTTATTCCACTGCCTCTCGCAAGGCACGCCCCGGCCGAAATTTAGGCACATCCTTAGCCGCAATTTCTATTTTGTCACCTGTCTGTGGATTAACCCCTCGGCGCGCTTTCCTTGACTGCACCAAGAAAGTACCGAAACCTACCAAGGTAATTTTTTCTCCTCGAGCCAGAGAATCAGTAATAGCTGATGTCATTGCATCCAGAACGTTATTCACATCCTTTTTAGTCAGACCAACCTCGGCAGCTACTTCTTCCACCAGTTCGGCTTTATTCATCTTCCTTCACCTCCTTTCGTCCATTTTAGCAGATCTACAACACCGGAAAACCGGTATCTCCATCTTCTTTTGTTAATCTTTACTCTTAAATTCCTGCCGCTTTTTTTGGCTTTCCCAGCATGTTTTACCATACTAATCTCCCAAATGAAGAATATAGCACAACTAGAGAAATGGGTCAAGTTATTCTATTGGTGCGTATCCGAAATTGACAAAATTCGCCAATGTGTTAAGGTAAAGAAACTTTGGAAAAACAGATCTTTTAGGAATAGCTTTGATTAGATGTTAAGAGAATGAAAAACAGGCGCAAGGCAAGAGAACTTACCCTCCAAATTCTCTATCAGGCAGACATAAGAAGGGTTCCGGTTGAAGATGTGTCAGAAAATATATTCCGCCGTTACCTTTTCAAATCTGAGGTAGAACAATTCTGTCGTAGGCTAACTCAGGGAACCAGCCAATATTCCTCCTCCCTTGACCTTCTCATAAAAAAATACGCCAGAAATTGGTCTCTCGACCGAATAGCTGCTATAGATCGAAACATTCTTAGATTTGCTTTGTATGAGCTCTTTTTTCTCCCAGAGATTCCTCCCGTGGTTAGTATAAACGAGGCGGTAGAAATAGCTAAGCGATACGGAGTTTCCGATTCTGGAAAATTCGTTAACGGTATTCTTGACCAAATACGCAAAGAAAGATGTTCTGATAGCCCTCTGAACTGGAATAATTTAGAGAAGACTCTCCGGAAAAATCCTGATCTCACTTTCCTTAAACAAATTAAGCATGAGAAAAAGATTTACTTGGTAGGAGGGTGCTTACGTGATCTTCTCCTGAATAAAGAGATTAAAGATTTTGATTTGGTTATTGATGATCCTCACTTCGAGTTAGCCGAGGAAGTAGCTCGTCTAAAAAAAGGGAAATCCGTCGTTCTCTCGCCCCAGCTTAGAAGAGTTGTCCTACCCAGTGGTTTCTTCATTGACTTTCATCTCCAAAGTTCTTCTACTCTTTTGCAAGACCTCATCAAAAGAGACTTCACCATAGACGCCCTAAGTCTCGATCTGGATTCGGTTAGCCAGCCGGCCCTTTTTTTGATAGACCCCTCCAGCGGACTGGAAGACTTAATTGAGAAAAGAATAAGATTAATTCGCCCCCAATCCATTGATGAAGACCCTCTCCGAATGCTCCGTGCTTTTAGACTGGCCTCCCAGTTGAGATTTGACCTGAACGATGAAATTCAGAAGCTCATAATTGAGAAAGCCCCTTACCTAAACCAGTGTTCTGGGGAGAGAATCCGAGATGAACTATTTCTCTTGCTCAGAAACTCTTTCTTTTTTCCATATCTAAATAGTCCGGCTATGAAAACCATTCTAAAAGAGGCTATCGGGATGGAACCCCATCCAGATAACCTAATAAAGTTAAAAGAGTTACTTTCTAATGAGCAGTTTCTTCCTCGAGAATACAAAGAAAAAATTAGTACTCATCTGAAAAAAATACTTTCCGGAGAGCGAAAAAGAGAAGAGCTTTTGAAGTTGATAGCCCTCTTTTGTTCTTTTCCTCCTCGGGAGGAGGAAAAGAACAAAATAACTAGCCGGCTAAGATTGGCCGGGAAAGAAAAAAGAGTAATAGAACAAATTCTTACCTTATTACCAGAAACCCAGGAACTAAAAAACAAATCCTTCAATTCTCTATCTTATGCTCGAATTCTTTCCCGAAGTAAAGAAGAAACAGTCGAGCTTTCTCTTCTTCTTCCGGTTTTAGCTCCCCAAGATGAGAATAACTATGCCCTATCCAGCAGCTTACTCAGAACTTTCTTTGACAAGTACTCTCTCATCATGAGTCCCCCAAAATTACTTTCCGGAGATGACCTGATTGAGTCGCTACAATTACCCCGGGGTCAATGGCTCTCCCAAATTCTGGAGGAGATCCGACTAGCTCAGATAGCTGACCAGGTTACCACCAAGAAAGAAGCCCTCGAGTTAGCTACCAAGCATATGAAAGAACGTAAGAACCAGAGGAAAGAACTCTCTGAGGAGAAATAAGCTCACCCAGGGGAAGCAACCCCCAGATAAGATCTTTTCCCCCAGTCGAATAGAATTGATACGCCGAGTAGAAAAAAGAGTCGATTTCCATATACTGATTATGAAATATGGAGTACTGATCGTTTTTTGAAGATGCTTGAGGAGCTATTGACCAATGACTTTAGTTTGGAAAAATACTGGTTGTGCCTGAAACTATTCTGGTATATCATGTAAAACATTGCCAGAGAGGAGACAAATATTGAAGCCGGATGAATCTTCCGGACAGTCCGTATCACCTATACTTGTGGCCAAGCCATCACCAACCCAGGGAATCAAGGTACTACTGGGGGACCCTAAGAAAGCCATTATCAAGCTCGCTTTACCGATGATCGCCGCCATGTCGCTGCATATAATATACAATCTTGTTGATGCCATTTGGGTATCCGGTTTAGGGGCTGATGCCTTATCTGCAGTGGGGTTCTTCTTCCCATTTTTTTTCGTGGCCATGGCTCTAGCCACAGGGTTAGGATTAGGCGGTGGATCTGCTATATCTCGCTGGATAGGAGCTGGGGATAAAGAGAGCGCCGACGCCGTGGCCGCTCATACGATTATTATTATGCTGGTAGTAGCAGTAGTCTTTACCATCCCACTGTTAATCTTCGCTGAGAGCATTTTCCTTCATTTGGGTGCCGGAAGAACAATTGGTATGACCATATCCTACGCCAGAATAATGTTCGCCGGTACCATAGTCATATTCTTCGCCAACATAGCTAACGCGATACTTCGTAGTGAAGGAGATGTCAAGAAAGCTATGTTGGCCATAGCGTTGGGCTCCGGGATGAACATTGTACTGGACCCGATCTTTATCTATGTATTCAGGCTTGGTGTGGCCGGAGCGGCCTGGGCTTCTGTGTTATCAATGTCTGTTACCTCAGCCATGCTCTTCAACTGGCTTTTCCTGAAGAAGAACACCTATATTTCATTTTCCTTCCGTGGTTTTCGGTTCCAAGGAAAAATCGTCAAAGACATCTTCCGGGTTGGGTTACCCGCCTCGGCGGCGCAACTCTCCATGGCCTTCACTATGTTGATCATTAATCTCATTTTGGTTCGTGTGGGGGGCACCGACGCAGTAGCAGTCTACACCACGGGATGGAGAGTATCTATGATCTCCATAGTACCGTTACTGGGAATAGCCACTGCTCTTGTGTCAGTAACCGGTGCCGCCTTTGGCAAGCGGGCCTTCGAGAACGTCAATATCGCCTTTATGTACGCCTTGAAAATAGGCATTATCATTGAAATTTTCATCGCGGCCGGCACTTTCTTATTTTCCTCTCATATCACCGCGGTATTCACCCGGGCAGAAAGTGCAGTTCGGATCGCCGATAATCTAACAACCTTCTTAAGAATAATGTGTCTGTTTTATCCTACGACTGCTTTTGGTGTGTTCTCCTCCGCTGTGTTCCAGGGTACGGGGAAGGGAATAAACTCCTTAATGGCGACAATTGTTCGTACCGTCGTCTTGACATCTCTCTTTACCTTGTTCTTTGCTTTCGTCTTGGATATGGGTCTTGTGGGAGTCTGGCTGGGCATTGTAGCGGGGAACACCATTGGAGCAATAGTTGTTTTCCTCTGGGTAAAGAGCTATATCCATAGCCTAACTGTTACTATGAGAAAAAAATGAAGAAAAACAGATTCCTGGCTGTATTTTGTCCTGAAAAAACAAACTAATTCTCGGTAGTGTTGTTAGTTAAACCAAAACTATATTTGACTTTTCAGTGAATTCCCAGTAGAATCTACACTTAAATCCCTATCAATTGAAGAAATAGGGAAAAACACCTTTTTGACCAGCGGAGTTTCTATGAAGGCAATTTTGATATTAGAGGATGAGAGTATATTTGAGGGTTGTTCGTTCGGAGCGAAGGGAGAAAAGATAGGAAAGGTAGTTTTCCATACAGGAGTGGTAGGCTATCAAGAACTAATAACTGATCCTTCTTACCGGGGGCTGCTACTGACTATGACCTATCCTCTTATCGGTAACTACGGAATTAATGAAGCTGGTTATGAATCTGAGGCTGCCCAAGCTGAAGCCCTGATTGTTAAAGAAAATAGCCGTATCCACAGCAATTGGTTAGCCCAAGAAAGCCTGGAAGATTTCATGAAGAGGAATAACGTGGTAGGCATCGAGGGAATCGATACCCGAGCCCTGGTAGTGCACCTTAGAGATAATGGCGAGATGACCGGTGTAGTGTCAACCCAAGACTTCAAGATAAAAAACCTAATTAAGAAAGCCAAGGCATTTTCTGATCAAGAAAGAGATTTGATCAGTGAAGTCACTATCTCTAAAGTTGCCGTCGATAAGCCGCCGGAAAGAATAGGATATAAAGTTGTGGTCATAGATCTAGGGGGGACCAAGAGTCTGTTTAACAGTTTAAGAAATGCGGGTTGCCAAATAATCCGGGTCCCGGCCAGAACCTCAGCCGGCGGGATCTTGAGATTAAACCCGGATGGAATTGTTCTTTCCAGCGGTCCGGAAGATCTGAAAGGTTTCACTCAAACGGCCGGGGAAGTGAGAAATCTATTGGGAGAGAAACCTGTATTGGGCATCTCTTCCGGTAATCTGGTTTTGGCAATGGCTTTGGGGGGAGAAATAAGGAAGATGAAATGCGGTCATCACGGAGTAAATCAACCGGTACGCAACCTGGAAACCAGAAAAGTAGCCATTACTGTGCAGAATCATTCTTGCGTTGTCAGTGAAGGCTCGGCTAAAAAAACCGACATAGAGGTAACTGAGAGAAACCTTAACGACCAAAGCATAGAAGGAATCAAAAGTAAAAGCTATCCGGCAATTGGGTTACAGTATGTTCCCGCGGATTTTAATATGTTTTTTGCCCAAATGGAAAAAGAACTATGCCCAAAAGAACAGATTTAAAGAAAATACTGATCATTGGATCCGGTCCCATTGTTATTGGCCAAGGCTGTGAATTTGATTATTCAGGTTCTCAAGCCTGCAAGGCCCTGCGTGAAGAAGGATACCAAATCGTATTAGTAAACTCCAATCCAGCCACTATTATGACTGATCCCGAAATGGCTGATCGAACCTATATTGAACCTTTGACTCCCGAATTTGTAGAGAAGATAATTGAGAAAGAAAGACCCGATGCCATTCTTCCTACCCTGGGAGGGCAGAGCGGATTAAACATAACCTATTTCTTAGCTAAAGAAGGGGTTTTGGACAAGTATCAAGTGGAAACTATTGGTGCTTCTGTAAAGGCTATTGCCAGAGCAGAGTCCAGGAAATTGTTTAAAGAGACTATGGAATCCATCGGCTTAGCTGTTCCTAAATCCGGCCTGGCCTACTCTCTGGAAGATGGGTTCAAACTAACTGAGGAAATTGGCTTCCCCTTAATCCTTCGTCCAGCTTTTACCTTGGGAGGAATGGGTGGCTCAGCCGTCTATAATGTGGACGAACTGAAGATTTGCTTGGAAAGAGCTATAGATTTTAGTCCGGTACATCAAGTCCTGGTGGAACAATCAGTCATAGGTTGGAAGGAAATTGAATTTGAGATAATGCGTGACTGCCAAGACAACGTAGTTATCGTATGTTCTATGGAAAACCTTGACCCTATGGGTGTGCATACTGGTGACAGTGCGGTAGTAGCTCCGGCACAAACTCTGACGGCTCAGGAATACGTTAATTTAGTAAATTGGTCCAAGAAGGTCATTCGAGCCATTGGGGTAACCGGCGGTGGAGCCAACATACAATATGCGGTCAATCCGGACAATGGCCAAATAAGAATAATCGAAGTGAACCCTCGTGTCTCGCGTAGTTCAGCTTTAGCTTCTAAGGCAACAGGATTTCCTATTGCCCGGATAGCTACTAAATTAGCCGTGGGACTTACCCTGGACGAAATCAAGAACGATGTCACTGGCAAGACTTATACCTTCTTTGAGCCCACAGTTGACTACTGTGTATTTAAGATTTGCCGTTTCACTTTTGAGAAATTTCCCGAGGCAGATCCAGTTCTGGGAACTTCGATGAAAGCTGTCGGTGAAGCTATGGCTATTGGTCGCACCTTTAAAGAAGCCCTGCAGAAAGGAATTCGATCTACCGAAACACGCAGATACGGCTTTGGTGCCGATGGCCGAGACATACCGGAAAGAGACCAGAGGAACCGGCAAGAAATTAGTCAAAAACTTATCTACCCCAATGCTGATAGATTTTTCTATATCCGCTATGCTCTACAGCAAGGCATGAGCGTAGATGAAATCCACCAATTATCTAAGATAGATCGCTGGTTCATCCATAATATGAAAGAAATTACAGATCTGGAAAAGAAATTGGAGAAATATAGCCTGAAAAACATTCCTCTTAATCTTATGCGTCAGGCTAAGGAATATGGTTTTTCTGATATTCAATTGGCTTTTATTTTGCAGTGCCAAGAAGAAGAGATAAGAAAAAAGAGACTGGGAATGGGAGTCAAGGCGGTGTATAAGCTGGTAGATACCTGCGCTGGTGAAGTAGATCCTGAGAAGCCTTACTTCTATTCCACTTACGAAAAAGCAAACGAATGTCGGGCCAGCAACAAGAAAAAAGTAGTGGTTTTGGGCGGAGGGCCCAATCGGATAGGACAAGGGATTGAGTTTGATTACTGCTGCTGTCATGCGACCTTTGCCTTGCGAGAAGAAGGTTACGAGCCAATTATGATTAACTGTAACCCGGAGACCGTTTCCACTGACTATGATACTTCGGCCAGATTATACTTTGAGCCACTGACCAGAGAGGACGTTCTTAACATAATAGAGGAAGAAAAACCACAAGGAGTAATTATTCAATTTGGCGGACAGACTCCCCTTAATTTAGCTATCCCTTTAAGAAAAGCTGGGGTGAAAATTTTAGGGACCTCCCCCGAGAGTATCGATCGGACCGAAAATAGAAAGCGATTTAGAACTTTACTGAAGAAACTTCAACTTCTCCAGGCCCAAGGTGGCACGGCTACTTCAATTTCCGAAGCCGGGAAGATCGCCCAGAGAATTGGCTATCCTGTTTTAGTGCGTCCCTCTTATGTTCTTGGCGGAAGAGCCATGGAGTTGGTTTATGACAAAGAAGGATTAAATGAGTTCATGAAAAAGGCTGTGGAGGCTTCTCCAGAGCGCCCAATACTAATAGACAAGTTCTTGGAAGATGCTATAGAGGTAGACGTAGACTGTGTTTCGGACGTAAATCAGGTGGTTGTCTGTGGAATTATGGAACATATCGAAGAAGCTGGAATTCACTCTGGAGATTCTGCCTGTGTAATTCCACCCTATACCCTGAGTAGGGAAATCCAGGAAATCATGAAAGAAAATACCTATGCCTTAGCCAGGGAATTAAAAGTGAAGGGACTGATGAATATTCAATATGCCATAAAAAATGACCAGGTATATGTTCTGGAAGTAAACCCGCGTGCTTCCCGCACGGTTCCCTATGTAAGTAAAGTTACCGGAGTCCCTTGGGCTAAAGTGGCTACCCAGGTCATCCTGGGAAAATCCTTAAAGGAACTGGGTATCTTAAGAGAAGTTGAGATAAAACACAGTGCCGTAAAGGAAGCAGTTTTTCCCTTCAATAGGTTCCCAGGCGTAGATATAGTTTTGGGTCCAGAGATGAAGTCAACCGGGGAAGTAATGGGAATCGATGCTTCTTTCGGAGTAGCCTTTATGAAGTCTCAGATCGCGGCCGGACAGAACTTACCTATCAAGGGAAACGTATTTATCAGCGTAAAAGACAGCCATAAGAGAGCTATAGTGTTCGTAGTCAAAAAGTTAGTAGACCTGGGATTCTCCATTGTGGCTACTTCAGGAACGGCAGAAGTTCTTGGGAAAGCGGGGATAGAAGTCCGGAAGGTATTCAAAATAGGTGAGGGCAGACCGAACGTTATGGACCTGGTAAAAAACAATGAGATTTCTCTCATTATCAACACCCCCAGTGGAAAAAAGAGAATGAAGGAGGATGAGACCAAGATTAGAAGCAGCGCAGTATTCCATCGTATTCCCGTTATTACTACCGTTTCAGGAGCTCAGGCGGCGGTAAACGGCATTGAGGCCATAACCAAGAAGGGCTTTGAAGTACACGCCCTGCAAGATTACCATTCCCCTTACACGCCCCAATAATCGTTGATCTTCTCCGGTGTTGTCCATATTTCTATCGAATGCGTTAGGAACACGTCTTCCATCAATTTCATCTGTCATTCCCCCATGCCATGGCCGCAAGCGATGCAGTCCAACGCTCCTCTGCGTAACCGGCCGGCAATGGAGCGTAGCGTAATTGCCAGTCCGCGTTCACGCAGTTGTTGGGCGAGCCTGTCGGCCCTGAAGCCACTTCTTAAGAGAAGTTTGACTCTCCCCGGAGGGTTTTCCAGCCAGAAGACCTTCCACACTGATGTCTTCGTCTAGGTCCTCCCAATGGATCCCTTGGCCCTTACCGACATTTTCTTACCGCGTAATATTCCTTTTAAAGATTTTACGGCAGGTGTTATCTTATAATTCTTTTTTAATTTCTCATTCTTTATCACGGTGAACAAATCAGCAACTATTTTCGAAACAGGTTTACCACTTTTAGCAGAATATTCTTTGGCATTTTTAATTAATTCCTCATCAAGGCGCAAGGTTAATTTTGTTTTCATCCTTATCTCCGATAATATATGCTATACGTACCACTATTATAATACCGTACAGCAGATTTGCAAAGTAGAAATTAAGACATTCAGCTAAACACAGTCTTCTTTGTTGGCTTGGGTGCTTTTACTATCATAAACTTTAATGGATCACTGCTTTCATTATACCAGCAATGTACGATGTCTTTCGGACTTTCAATAAGTGTGTCTTTTGTGACTTCCATCTTCTCATCACCAATTTCAACTTTTGTGCCTTACTACTGCTACACTCGAACGT
>AQRW01000152.1 GCA_000402295.1 Candidatus Aerophobus profundus SCGC AAA252-L23 | reverse complement strand
TTTTCTCATTTTCCTCTCAATGACCCAATATGGCAATCTACTTTCAATTTCTCTGGATTTGATGCGGAATCCTTGACAACAGAAAAACTGTGTGTATACTCTCCAACCAATAACTATAAAACAACCTAATCCCGAACCATTCAGCTATCCAAAACAACAAAGGAGAACGAGATGGAAGATCTTTTGCTCGAGAAAACCAGAGAGAAAATTAGACAAATAGGGCAAGCAGACATTCTGGTAGGCATCCCCAGTTATAACAATGAGAGAACAATTGGCCGGGTGGTGAGTGCGATTCAATATGGTCTGGCTAAATACTTTCCCCACCTTCATGGAGTAATTATCAACTCCGACGGGAATTCCACTGACCGGACCAGATTGATAGTTGAGCAAACCAACGTTTATGACAATCTGGATGTTGTCCTAATTAACCATCCCGTTCAACAAGCCAAAAGTTTCGCTACTCCTTACCGGGGCATCCCGGGTAAAGGCAGCGCCTTTAAGGCTATCTTCCAGGTAGCTAAGTATCTAAGAGTAAAAGCCTGTATGGTGGTGGATTCAGACTTACGTAGTATTTCCCCCGAATGGGTAGGGTTTCTATTGGGACCTATCCTTCATAAATATTATGATTACGTAACCCCTTACTATTCCCGACACAAATACGATGGTACCATAACTAATTCTCTCGTTTACCCTCTCACTCGATCTCTTTATGGGAAAGTAGTTCGACAACCGATAGGGGGAGATTTTGGTTTGTCAGGTCGTTTAGCTGAGTTTTATTTGAAAAGAGACGTATGGAAGAGCGATGTAGCCCGTTACGGTATAGATATCTGGATGACCACTACAGCTATCAATGAGAATTTTAGAATTTGCCAGTCGTTTCTTGGAGCCAAGATCCATGACCCCAAGGATCCCTCGTGCTCTCTGGGTCCTATGTTCAAGCAGGTAGTGGGAACTTGTTTTTCCCTGATGAGAAAATATCAGGAAAAGTGGAGAAACATCGGATGTGCCCAGTCTGTCCCCACTTATGGATTCAATTGTGAGGTTTCACCGGAACCAATTTCCGTAAACACCCCTGGAATGATTGAGGGATTCAGGAAGGGTTGGGCAGCAAATCGGCAGTATTGTCTTGGTACTCTTCCTGAGGAACGGGTAAAACAAGTGGATGAAATTGCTGGTCAGGAAACTGACAAATTCATTTTTCCGGTTCAGTTGTGGATAAGAATCATCTACGATTTTGCCCTGGCCTACCGGAACAGTCTGAAGTGGGAACCAAAGGTGAGGGATAGTCTCTTGGAGTCAATGGTACCTATTTACTTTGGACGAGTAGCTTCTTTTGTCCGGGAAACGGCTAATCTGTCTAACCGAGAAGCTGAGCAAGTAATTGAGCAGAATTGCACGGAGTTCGAGAATCTTAAACCATATCTGGTAGAGAGATGGTTTTCCAACGCAAGCAGAATGCCAGAAAAAGGGCGAAAGGAAGCACTACCAGTGGCCCATTAGAGAAAGCCTCCCCAAGGTTAGGCAACCGGCTTAATCTTCTATCCATCCAACCAAAATTGGAGAATTATGGTCTTGACAGAACGGAATTCTTGACTATATTATAAGTAAATTTGAATATACTTATTTTCCCTGAGTTAAATATGCCTCTTCCAGAATTAGAAAAGATAACCAGAATATGCAAGGCTCTCTCCGATCCCACCAGAGTGAGGATATTTTTGTTTCTTACAAAGAAAACATTTTGTGTGAACGCCATAGTTAGTTTTCTTAATATATCTCAACCTGCTGTATCCCAGCATCTAAAAATCCTGCGGGAAACAGGTTTGGTCAGAGCGGAAAGGCGGGGCTACTGGATGCACTACTCAGCTAATCTGAAAAAGGTAAGAGAATTCGTGAATATTATTTCAAAGATTGCAGAAGAGAAGAAAGAAAAGAAGAGTAAAATTGAAGAGCAAGTCCTTTGAGTTCAATTTGAGAGAAACCGGTCCCAACCATCATCCAAGATTACCACAGGAAGTACCAATGGGGAGGCCTGGGCATGAATGAAGGGCCGAATTTAGCTGTAAAAGTATTGAACTTAACAAAGTTCTACGGGGAAACTGTCGCCGTTAACCATATCAATTTTGAGGTGGAAAAAGGGGAAATTTTTGGCTTCCTGGGACCCAATGGAGCAGGAAAAACCACCACTATTCGTATCTTGACGGGTATTCTTACGCCAGACGAAGGAGAGGCTGAGATTCTGGGTATAGACGTCATTGGAGATCCTCTGACCGCCAAACAAATTATGGGAGTTGTACCCGAGGTGTGTAATGTTTACGTAGACCTTTCCGCCTGGAACAATATGATCTTAATGGGAAAACTCTATGGGGTGAGAAAAGAAGCAAGAGAGAAAGAAACCAGGGAGCTTCTTCAAAAATTTCATCTTTGGCAGAGAAAAGATGAAAAAACAAGAAGATTTTCTAAAGGAATGAAACAGAGGCTAATTCTGGCTATGTCCTTAATCCACGATCCGGATATTCTTTTTCTTGATGAGCCAACTTCGGGGCTTGATGTTCAAAGCAGTCGGATGATAAGGGAAATTATCCAGAAGCTGAAAATAAAAGGAAAAACTATCTTTTTAACCACCCACAATATTGAAGAGGCAAATCTTATCTGTGACCGGGTAGCTATCATAAACAAAGGGGAAATTGTAGCTATTGATACTCCTGAGAAATTAAAGAATGCGTTTCAGAAAACTCAATCAATAGAAGTTGCTTTTGATAAGATACCTTTGGATAAAAGATGGATTAAAAATATCCCTTCGGTTAACAAACACCAGAGATTAGGGGATAAATTCCGTTTTTACACCATCGACCCGGATAGAGTAATAAGAGAACTTACGGAGTATAGTGAAAAAAATAAGCTTCGCTTCGTTTCCCTTAACAGCCTTGGTCCCAGCCTGGAAGATATTTTTGTGAGACTCACCGAGAACAAGGAGACTAATCTATGAGTAGACTTTATCAATCCACCAATTTACTCCGCCAATTGAGAGGTTCACTGGTAATAGCAGAAAAAGATGCCCGAATTTACTATGTTAAACCTCCGCTGATCATCTTTGGTATCTTATTTCCTGTATTTTTCTTTCTGGCCTTTGGCCTGGGAAAACAACTTTTACCTCATGTTCTTGTTCCTGGTCTGGTAGCTATGACCTTATTTTTCACCTCTTCCTCGGTAGGACCTCTGGTTACCCCCTGGGAAAGAACTGCCCGAACCTACGAGAGACTCCTCACCACACCGGTTTCGGTTTTTTCTCTTCTCTTGGGTGATGTGTTAGCCGGGATTATCTTCGGGCTAGTAATGTCTTTAGTCTCCCTGGCCCTGGGATCCATCTTTTTTGCCTCCCGGGTTACCCATCCCTTTCTTCTGGCCGGAGGTATGCTTGTTTCCTCTTTGTGCTTCTCCTCTTTAGGAGTCCTTCTATCTTCCCCGGCTACCGAGACTCCTTCTCAAGTGATGATGCTTTCCACCCTGGTTAGATTCCCTCTCATTTTTATTAGTGGAATATTTATCCCTCTAAAAAATCTTCCCTACTGGGGACAATTTATAGCTTACGTATCCCCTCTAACTTATACTACCGACATAATCAGATATAGCCTTTACGAGGTGAGATTTTACCCTTCTTATTTGAGTATGGCGGCAATACTGGCATTTTCCCTAGGATTTTTCAGCCTGGCCCTGAAAGTTCACCAGAGAAACCTGGCAAAGGGAATATGAAAATACAGGAAGAAACTGACGTATAAAGCTTGGTGTCTGGAGATGTTTGTTTGTCCTAAGGGGTTCTCCTTTCCAATTTTTCTACCCTATTTTCCAATTCGGCAATCCGCCTGTTTAAGCGGATAATTTCCTCTTTAATCAATTCAATAATTTCTGATTCTTTTAGTTTCTCCTCCGGTATTCTCACCAGTTCTTTCAACTCTTGCTTCACCAGAGGTATTTCCTTTTCCCTCCCCATCACATAAGTAGGCTCCGGCTCTACGTATTTTCTAACCAATAGCCAGTCGATAGCGTACTTACCACTCCACACAAGCACTCCTACCTCCCGGGGAATCCGATCCTTCCAGACGGTATCCTGAGCCGTAATTATTTGCTTTCCTGGAGATCCGTCGTCGATTACTTGAGTAAGAGTTCCCTGGAAGACACGAAAACTCGTTCGGGCCCACCCCGTTCTATTGGCATAGGCTGGTTTTCCGCTAACATTGACACTCCCACGCCGGTCTTGGTAAACTCTGATGTTGTCAACCCATCGACCAGACCATACATTGTAGCCGAATTGATAGGCGTTGTCTTCGTCCCCTCTCCGGTCTGAACTACCAAAACCAAAGAAGGGCATATAAGCGTTCTTACCGAAGGTAAGCGTGGAGAGGCTTTCAAAGGCATAATTTGGTTCCCTCAGATTAATAGAGTGAACAATTTCCGCCCAACCTCTCATCTCAATAACACTTTTTTCTTTCATCGTAGTTATAGTTGGTTTGTTTTGGCCGTACACTTCCCAACCCGCAAATTCCGAAAAATCCTCGAAAAATTCAAATACTCCCTTTCCATCACTTTGAGTTTCAACTTCAGGACTTCCGTAATAGAGATATATTCTTACAGTATCCCTGATGGAAGGAACTTTTGTCCAGATCTTTGACTCTTCGCCCGGGTTCCATTCTTCAACCCAATAAGGAAGCTCAAAGAATCTCTCCTGACTTTCCATTACAATTCTCACGTCTTTCCCGTCAGCCTGGGCATGGTTGTAGACGGGACTATCTGGTTTTATCTGGATGCCCAGCGGGTAATCAATTACATCTGTTTGTGAGGTAATATCCACCGGTGTCCGGTAGTCATACACATTTCCTTGGGCATCATGCCAACCGTCCGGCCAGCTTTGTGCCCCCACCGACATCCCCACAAATAGACCAACCCACAAGACTGTAGTGCTCATTATCACGATTTTTTTGAATCCCCGCATTTTTTCCTCCTCTCACCATTTTATTGTGCTTTATTAAAGCTGCCTTTTCCTAACCGATAAAACTAATATTGACTCCTACCCAGGACTGACCCGGATTTACCACTTACGCTTGACCGTCTTTGTTCTATCAGGCAGGATGCCTATTCTACCAGATAATGTCGGTTCTGTCAAACAAGATCGACAGAAGAAGGGCGAAAGGAAGCACTTCCAGTGGCCCATTAGAGAGAGCCTCCCCAAGGTTAGCCGACCGGCTTAATCTCTTCATTATCAGGATCAAGAGAAAAAATTTGAGTACTTATCTGCTTTCCCTCCAGGGGAGGCCTGGCAGGACCCTCATACCTGATAGCATACAGTAATTTCGTATCAGCCCATAGAAATGGTGTAAGAACCATCAAAAAAAAGAGACACATTAGAACTTTTTTCACTCTCTCTTCTCCGACTCTCTTGATGAGGCTTATCGTTTGGTACAGTTTACCCAAAAGATATGCTTTGACACCGGTTTAGTTTAATCTTTCCTATAAGATTCGTCAATCTTATAGGATTTTTCAGCCTGGCCCTGAAACTTCATCAGAGAAACCTGGTAAGGGGAATATGAAATCCTCAGGCTGTATCCATCCACTTTTTTCTCTTGACATAAAGCTAATTTTGTTTATAATGATATATGAGCATTTAATCATATAAGCAAAAAAGGTTACAATGGACAATAGAGTTTATGAAGTCCAGGCAGAATATTTTAAGGCACTTTCTCATCCTCTAAGAATAAGAATTGTTCATTATCTCAAAGAAGGCGAAAGGTGTGTTTGCAAGATTGTACCGTATTTGAAAGAGGAACAGTCCAACGTCTCCCGTCACCTTGCCGCACTGAAGAGAGCAGGGATACTTTCTTCTCGAAAAGAGGGTGTAAGCGTTTACTACCGGGTCCAGGATGAAAATGTGTATGAAATACTTGATCTGGTTCTTGATTCTATGAAGAAGGCAGTAAGGGAAAAAGCTGTCATCTTGAGCTAATTTTTTTCAGCGCCTATTTGCATATTTGACCATTAAAACATAAATGAGCATACCAATGTGGATATTGATTCTTCTCTCCGGAGTGCAGGCACTCCTTGATTATTTGTCTTTCCATGTGTTGAGCTGTCTTGTCCCGGCTTTCTTTATCGCCGGCGCCATCAACAGTTTAGTGAGAAAGGAGGTAATTCTAAGGTATTTTGGCCCCTCCGCTAACAGAGTCCTATCATACGCCGTAGCCTCGGTGGCTGGAACGGTACTGGCTGTCTGTAGTTGTACAATTCTACCTCTTTTTTCTGGAATATACAGTATGGGGGCAGGAATAGGGCCGGCCACGACCTTCTTATATTCAGGTCCGGCTATAAATCTTTTGGCCATCATCTACTCAGCTCGTCTTCTGGGACCTGAATTAGGTATAGCCAGAGCTGTTGGGGCGGTTAGTTTTTCCGTAGTCATCGGCCTAATAATGTCGGCGGTTTTCGAGAAAAAGAAAGAAAAAAGAGTCGATTTTGCTTTGGTAACCGATCCCAACAAGCCTGAAAAAGGTAGCCTGGTAATTCTCGTCTTCTTTGCCGACCTTATAGGGATACTTGTTCTGGGAGCCTGGGGAAAATGGTTATCAGTAGCCTTTTTATTAGCTCTTCTGATGATCATATTGAAGCTGTGGTTCACCAGAGAAGAGATCTTATCCTGGCTTACCTCAACCGGACAGTTCGTCCGACTGATCCTGCCCTGGCTTTTAGTGGGCGTATTCGCTGCCGGAATAATCAAGGCAATACTTCCCCCTCAGGTAATCCAGACCTGGGTAGGAGATAATACCCTGAAATCTAACTTCATCGCTTCGGTGGCGGGAGCCCTAATGTATTTTGCCACCTTAACCGAGGTTCCAATATTAAAAGCATTTGTTGATCTTGGTATGGGGAAAGGGCCTGCTTTGGCCCTACTTTTGGCAGGGCCAGCATTATCCCTGCCCAATATGCTGGTGATAAGAAGTATCATCGGGACCAAGAAAGCTCTGGTGTACATAGCCCTGGTAGTTGTGATGTCCACTTTGATGGGTATGATTTTTGGCAGTTTTGTTGTTTGAATGCTCGAGGGTAGTATCGAAAGTCTCCTCAAAGAAGATGAAAGTAAAACCAGCAAGGGAGGTGTAGATATGAAAGTACAGATTCTTGGAATGGGTTGTCCTAAGTGCCGAAAATTAGAAGCAAATGCTAAAAAGGCGATTGAGGAACTGAACATTGAAGCTGAAGTTGAGAAGGTACAGAGCATAAAAGAAATAAGCAAGTTCGGAGTCCTGATGACTCCCGCTCTGGCCATTGACGACAATGTTAAGTGTTCGGGGCAAATAGCCTCTGTTGCCAAAATAAAGACATGGCTCCAGAAGGTAACCTAAGTATGCCAGGAGGAAAACAGATATTGGTAGCGATCTAATACCAGTCATGGAGTATATTTCAGAGGAAGATGTCGAGAAGGCAAAGCAATTGATTGTGGAGGTGATAAACAGTAGACCAGTTCAAAATGATAAGTAAAAAAGTGGAAGAACGAAAAAGGAAAAAACAAAAGGAAAGATAGCCTAAGGAGATAGTCCTTTCAGAAAAAATGAACAAACAAAAGTGGCGCAACGTAACAGTTCTTGTGGTAATAGGTCTGGTTGTGGTGGCGGGTGTTTTCTTCACCAGAGTTTGGCGGCTCCGTATGCCCCATGAGTCGAAAGTTACTACCGTTCCTAGAGAGAGCGGTCAAAAGACAGCGGATCTGCCAACTGAAGAAGAAAAGGTAGTGGGACCCCAGCGGGAACCAGGCACCCCAAAAGAGAAATCGACAGTGATCCTGGCCACGGTCAACGGAAGAGCGATGACCCTTGAAGACCTTGGTCGGGAACTCAAAGGTCTTACCCCCGAATATCGAGCACTTCTTGAGGAAGACAAGGAAGAGTTTCTCAATCAACTCATTGTCAGAGAACTGTTGCTCCAAGAGGCGCAAAGACAGGGATTGGAACAGGAAAAAGAGATTCAAGAACACATTGCGCAAGATAAAGACAAGAGAGCGGAGATTCTCATTGGGGAAATGACAGACAGGATGGCCAAGGACATAGAAATATCACAGGAGGAGCTCAGAGCACTCTACCAGGAGCTCAAGGCAGAAATCCCGGATAAATCTTTTCAAGAAGTGAAACAGCAGCTCAGGATATATCTCCGCCAGCAAAAAACGAGGGAACGACTTGAGGTGGTGATCGAAGAGCTACGAAGGACAGCCGAGATCACCAGAAACCAAGAATGGCTTAAGGCACAACGGACCCTGCGGATGAAGAATCCGCTTGATGCAGCTCTGCAAACAGGCAAGCCGGTCCTGGCCGATTTCGGAAAGGGCCTATGTATACCCTGCAAGGAAATGAAACCCATTCTGGACGAGCTGACGATCGAGTACAGAGGGCGAGCCTCCATCCTTATTATCGAAATCGACGAGTACAGAGCCTTGACCCGACGTCACCGGGTACGACTCATTCCCACCCAGATATTCTTTGATGCTGCGGGACGGGAAGTCTACCGCCACGAGGGATTTATGAGCAAAGAGGCAATGGAAAAGAAACTGGCAGAGATAGGAGTGGAGTAATTTTGGAACAACTACTAGAAAATCTTAACCAGATGATCCAGACCAACCCCTGGTTTGCTCCTGTGGCGGCATTCGTCGGAGGGCTTTTCACTGCTTCCAATCCATGTGTGCTGGCGATGATTCCATTGATGATCGGTTTCGTGTCGGGTAGTGAACTGACCACGGGGGTAAGGAAGTCGCTCGTTTTCTCGGGTCTTTTCGTGCTTGGCCTGGCGATTACCTTCACCATTCTGGGAATTATCGCCGCCCTGGGAAGTAGACTCTTTGGGGATATAGGGGGCTACTGGAAGTACATTGTTGCCCTGGTGGCCTTTATTATGGGGGTACACTTACTGGGCGTTTTCCAACTTAATTTTGTCCTGCCCCTACCCCAAAAATTCGTGGGAAAAGGAATCTTGAGCTCGTTACCCCTGGGTATGCTGTTTGGAATTGTTTCTACTCCTTGTGCTGTTCCCATCCTTATTTTACTTTTGACCTACATTGCCACCAGAGGAAGCAGCTTACTCTATGGAGGTGTGTTGTTGCTCTTCTATGCCCTGGGACATTGCGTACTCATTCTTGTTGCTGGTGCCTCAATGGGAGCAGCTAAAGCCCTGATAGAGTCAAAGGGAGCCAGAAAAGTGAGCTTAATATTGAGAAAGGTGGGTGGCGTTTTAGTGATCCTGGTTGGCCTCTATTTTCTGTTTGTTTAAGAAGGTGTCTGAACTGAAAACAAAAGAGGGTTGAGTAATGGTATCAAAAGGAAAAATGCAAAAGAAGGGATTGAGTATATTTGAAAAGTACTTAACTGGATGGATAGCTTTGTGTATTATAGCGGGTATCCTTCTGGGAAGAGTCTTTCCTTCTTTTTCCCTGTGGTTGGATAAAATGAGCCTGGCCCAGGTTTCTCTTCCCATTGCCATTTGTCTCTTCTTTATGATGTATCCCATTATGGTCAAAATCGATTTTTCCCAGGTGGTGAAAACCGGAAAGGCTCCCAAGCCTGTATTCCTCACCTTGTTTATCAACTGGGCCATAAAACCTTTTTCTATGTTTCTCATTGCCTCACTTTTCCTGGGAGTACTATTTCGCCCGCTTCTTCCAGGAACAGAAATTATTCGAGGACAGGAGGTACCCCTCTACCGCTCCTATATCTCAGGAGCTATTCTTTTGGGAATTGCCCCCTGCACCGCTATGGTTCTTATGTGGTCCTATCTTGCCCGTGGAAATCAAGCTCTCACCCTGATTATGGTAGCCATCAATTCCTTAACCATGCTCTTCTTATATGCTCCTTTAGGAGGGTTCTTGTTGGGAGTAAATAGGATGCCCATTCCCTGGCAGACTATAGTGTTATCGGTCCTAATCTATGTGGGACTTCCCCTGGTAGCCGGATATTTCTCTCGCCGGCAAATTATCAAGAGAAAAGGTATCAAGTGGTTTGAAGAAAAATTCGTTCACCACCTCACCACCGTCTCCATTCTGGCTCTTCTTGCCACATTAATCGTCCTCTTCTCCCTTAAGGGTGAAGTCATCCTAAAGCAGCCCCAGATCATTGGTCTTATTGCCATACCCCTCTTCATCCAAATCTGTTTTATCTTTGCCCTTGGTTATATCCTGGCCAGGTTTTTAGGCCTGACCTACGAAAATGCTGCTCCGGCTGCTATGATTGGTGCCTCCAACCATTTTGAGGTGGCAATTGCTACCTCCACCATGCTCTTTGGCCTTGCCTCGGGCGCATCTCTAGCAACCGTGGTGGGAGTTCTAACCGAGGTGCCCATCATGCTTATGCTGGTTAAGGTGTGCCTGGTCACGAGAAACTGGTTCAAGAGAACCCCAGAACCTACCCCTCAGCGGGAAGAGAAAGGTAGAAATGCGCGGCCCGGGACATACGCAAGTACGTAAGAGTCTCTCGAAGAGAATATGACCGGGTTCAAGAATGTGGCGACTTCGACCGTAAAGCAGGGTGGACTGTTCGAAGGACTAAGTCACAGATAGTGACAGAGCAGGAAGAAGATATGGTAGTTGCTCCACTGCCAAAACTAGCCGACCAGTAGCAGGTAGAGATCCATCACGTTGGTTCTGGTAGGACCAGTAACAAGAAGGTCACCCAGTTTTTCAAAAAAATGGTAGGAGTCATTATTATCCAGATATGTCAAGGCATCCATCCCTAATTCTCTGGCTCTCATCAGGGTCTCCCCATCGGCCAGGGCTCCCGCAGCATCGGTGGGGCCATCAGTGCCATCGGTACCCGCCGCCAGAATAGCCACTCTTTCCATTCCCTCAACCTCTATGGCCGCCGAGAGGACAAATTCCTGACTTCTTCCTCCCAGTCCTGGGCCTCGGAGGGTCACCGTGGTCTCTCCTCCGCAAATAATGCAGGCCGGAGAGGACAGCGGATTCCCTGAAGTTCTTATCTCTTTGGCCATAGCGGCGTAAATTCGGGCTATCTCTCGGCTTTCTCCCTGCAAAAAAGAGGAAAGTACCAAAGAGTGATATTTCAGTCTTTCCGCCTCTCTTTGAGCCGCTTTAATAGCCATAATATTGCTGCCTATAATAAAGTTATGCACTCTCACAAAAATAGGGTCACCTCTCTTGGGGGTCTCTTTGATTTCCCCGGCCGCTCCCTTTCCTAAATGATTGATTACTGAGACCGGGAGAGAGGAAGATATCCCATATTTATTAACTATTTTGAGACAATCTACAAAAGTTGTCTCGTCGGGTACAGTTGGTCCGGAAGCAATAGTATCGAGTCTATCTCCAATCACATCCGAGAGAATCAGGACTATTAGTCGGGCCGGGTAAGCCCAGCGAGCTATCTGTCCCCCCTTAATCCGGGAGAGATGCTTTCTGATAGCGTTAATTTCCTCAATACGGGCTCCACACCTCAGGAGTGTCTCAGTTACTTCTTGTTTTTCCTTAAGACTGATCCCCTTCACTGGCAGGGGTAAAAGAGCCGAGCCACCTCCCGAGATAAGGCAGAAAACCAGATCATTTTCTCCCGCTTTCTCCAAGAGATGAAATATCCTCTGGGCACCTCTTCTTCCAGCTTTATCAGGAAGGGGATGTCCAGCTTCATTTATCTCAATTTTAGCCAATTTTTGGCTATGTCCGTATTTTACGTTGATTAGACCTTCCTCAATTCTATCTCCCAGAATCTCCTCCAGAGCATTGGCCATTGGTGCTCCTGCCTTCCCTGCTCCCACCACATAAATTTTCCTTATTTTAGATAAGGGAAAAGTGAGCCGCCCAATTTTAAGTATATTCTCCTCGAGATATAGCCATCTTTTCACTGCCTGGGCGGGATCAACTGCCTTAAGTGCGGCATAAAAAATACTCCGGGCGTCTTTCCTTATCTCGTTCAGAGTTTTCTCCATAGGTATCTCCTACTTGATTGCTCCCCTGGTTAGTCCCGCAACAAAGTGTTTCTGCACAAAGAAAAAGGCCACAGCGGCGGGCAAAACACTCAGGAAGGATGCGGCCATTAATTGACCCCACGATACCTTGTACTGGCCCATGAAGCCAAGTATTCCCACGGTAAGAGTTTTCATCTCATCATCAAACATAAAACTGAGAGAGAAGAAGAATTCCTGCCAGGCCATAATGAAGCAATAGATTGCCGTAGCGGCTATTCCTGGTTTGATAAGAGGCAAAGCTATTCTCAAAAAGGATGTTAGATGTGAACATCCATCTACCCTGGACGAATCTATAATCTCACCGGGGATTTCCTGAAAGAAACCCTTTAAGAGCCACGAAGAAAGGGGAATTGTATAGGTCAGGTAGGCTAATACCAATCCCGGATAAGTATTCAGTAACAACAAGCGGCGCATAATCTGGAACAAGGGAATAACCAGTACCACCAGAGGAAACATCTGACTGATCAGCACGAACAAGGAGGTGGCGCGCTTACCGGCAAAATTAGTCTTCCCCCAGCCATAACCGGCCAAGGAGGCAATTATGATGGTTATAACCGTTGTGGCCAGGGAGACCACCAGGCTATTTAAGAAGTAACGAAGAAATAGAGAGTCCTTGAAGATAGAAATGTAGTTACTCAGGGTGGGGCGCTGGGGAATCCAGGTAGGTGGTTTAACAAAAAGTTCTTTGGTAAATTTCAGGGAGGATATTAGCATCCAAAAAATAGGAAAGATTACTACTACTGCCACTACTACCAACAATAAGTAGGCCAGGAGCCGAGTCCACCAGGCCCAAGCAGGAAAGTATCCCTTAGTCCTCATATTCCCTCTCCCTTTCGTTGAAGCACCCAGGCATATATCAAGGTGAAAACTGCCAGAATAGCGAACATAATTACGGCCAGGCTGCTGGCTACGCCAAACCTCCAGTCATCAAAGGCCAACTTGTATATTTGGGTGGCCAGTATCTCGGTAGAACGACCTGGACCACCACCGGTCATAGCATAGACCAGGTCAAAGTAATTAAAGGTCCAGATAGTAGTAAGAAGTATGGTTATCTTGAACACCGGAGCCAACAAAGGTAAGGTCACATGGAGAAAGCGAGCTAATCCCGAGGCTCCATCTACTTCGGCTGCCTCGTACAGCTCCTGAGGAATAGCCTTCATGCCGGCCAGCAACATAACCATGGAAAAAGGGAAACCTTTCCATATGGCTGCTACTACGATAGATAGCAAGGCCAAGTGAGGATCCGCCAGCCAGGGCTTATAGGCAGGTAATACATGCGACAAAACCATAATTTCGTTCAGTACCCCGTATAGGGGATGATACATCCATTTCCAGATGACCGCGGCAATGACACCGGGGGTAACCCAGGGGATCAGGACTAAACTGCTCACCCAACGGGTCCCCCGTAACCCGGCGTTAAAAAGTACGGCTACCCCTAATCCTACCAAAAATTGAAATATTACTGTGCCCCCGGTCCATACAAGGGTGTTAAGCAGGATCTTGACGAAGTAATCAGAAGTTATTACTTCCACAAAGTTCCCCAGACCTATGAAAGAAAGCTCCTGGAAACGGATTTCTCGGTAAAGACTGAGAAAAAAAGTCTGGTAAAGAGGGTAGAGAATGAGCAAACTCATTACGGCTAAAGCCGGCAGGATGAAGAGGTAACCAGGTAGATGCTTCCTGTATATTCTTCCTATCAGAGCTTTCACTTACAACTTTCCTCAGTTGAATTTCCGTACATCTGACCTTCCGGGCGGTATCCGCGCCTGTAGCACAAGATACCGCCCATTAATCACTAACCTCGGAAGTCCGAAACAGTGAAGCACTACCACCACGTACTCCTGTTCGCTACTAACGGGCTAAAATCTTATTTATTTGGGTAGTTACCCAGTCCATGGCCTCCTGGGCATTTTTTTCTCCCAACAGGATATTCTGAATGCCAATTTGCATAGCCCGAGACATCTCCGGATAAGAGGGATGAACCGGTCGGGGGATAGCGCCCAGAATCTGATCCAGGGCCACATAACCCTTTTCCCAGGTAGCAAAACGTCGCTTGGCGGCCTCTATCAGAGCAGGAGGAAGTGATGAAATGGCATCCTGGTTATTGATAGTGGTGGTCATTTCGATGAAGTCCCAAGCTGCCTCTGGATACTTGCTGTTCGCATTTATTGACCAGTTCCAGCCACCGTACATGGAACCTTTGACTCCGTCTCTGGGTCGAGGCAGGTAAGCAAAACTGAAGTTAATATCCGGAGCCTCTTCCTTAAGAATATCTATTTCCCAGGTACCTACCATATACATTCCCAGTTTTCCGGTCTCGAACAAGCTGCGACTATCCCATTGGTCCCAGGCAGCCACTCCGGGAGGGCAAACCTTGTGTACCAGGGCCAGATCAGTTTTGAACTTGGCTGCCCGTACACCATTAGCTTGATTCACTATCGCTCTGGTTTTATCCTCATTGAGCCAACTCTTAGCCCCGGTGGTGGCATACCAGCCGGTCCAGGTAGCCGAAATGCCTTCATCCTTGGCTCCCATAACCGCGTAACCATATTGTCCCTTGTCAGGGTTAGTTAACGCTTGAGCTACCTCGACAAATTCATCCCAATAGGTGATGGGAGGAAAATCCGGGCTGAAGCCGGCTTCAACCATAAGGTCCTGGTTGTAAAAAATTAGCCCCCAGTGACCATCCATCTGCGGAACCCCGTAAAGCGACCCATCCCACCGGCAAGTCCTGATGCTGGCCGGAAAGAAGTCCTCTTCCTTGAATGGTGCCTTGGCCCAATACTTATCTAGATTGAGTACCAGCCCCTGATTAGCTAATGGTGGAGTCCAAATGACGTCATTCTGAATAATATCCGGTCCCAGTCCACCTCTCCCTGCAGTAATGATGCGGTCCAGATACTCTGGATAGGGAGTGGTAGTGAGCTTTACCGTGAAATCCGGATGTTCTTTCTCAAACTGAGCGAAGATCCGATCCAGAGCCTCCCCGTACTTGGCCGCCTCCTGACCGGAGAAGACCCAAATATTAAGCTGCTTGGCCGCCAGGGATACCTGAGACATACCTAAGGCTAACACAAATATGCTCAAAATCACTACCCAAGATATTTTCCTTGAAACCTTCATCATTTACCTCCCTCTCAACAAAATTTGGGTTATTATTCAAATTTCCTCGAAAGTTCTCACCGGATAAAGAGATTATTTAGCCGGCGTCTGGAGAACTTTCTTGCCCGCCTCGGCTGGACTTTCCTATGCTTCCCACCTCCTTTCGGCCCTAACCGGCTTTCACTCTCTCATTGAAAAATATTTTACCAGGTTCATCTTAATGAGAATAATAGTTTAGATTTCATAAAGGTAGCCGCAACCTTTAGGTGGCGCAAAAGGGTTATGGTAGTCGCAAGTTTTAACTTGCGTAAATAAACGCAGGATAAAGCTGGTGGCTACCACTTTATCTTGGCCAAAAAAGGTTTCCTTGGAAATATCCAAAGCTCCATAAACCTCGCTTTTTAGTAAAGATTACCGATTATGTTTAATTATCTATCTATAAGGTGAATCTGTCAAGGAAATACCCAAAGCAAAGATTGACTTGTTATTTGAGCCTTTCCCCAAAAATTTGGGTTCTCTTTTTTTGGAAATAATGATATAATTAGATAACTTGGACGGAAGGATTATTTTAAGACACACTCTTAGGGGTATAATTATGCACAACTCGGGAAATATCTCCTGTCCACACTAAGATTGACTATGAGCATTTTCTGGAACAATGAGGCAAGGAATACATCTATCAGGAGAAAAAAGTTGGCTGAACTGGTGGCAATAGTAGACGATGAACCGGATATTGCCGAAGTGGTATCCCTTCATCTTAAGCGGACTGGTTTTATAACTAAAGAATTTAGGGACGGAGAAAGTTTTCTTAAGTTTATGGAGAGGCAGACTCCTGACCTGATAATTCTGGATTTGATGTTGCCTGATTTCGATGGACTGGAAATCTGTAAGTACTTGAAAAAGAAAGAGGAGTTTTCTTCCATCCCTATCATTATGCTTACCGCCAAAGGTGAGGAGACAGATAAAGTTTTGGGTTTAGAATTAGGAGCCGATGATTATATTACCAAGCCTTTTTCACCAAAGGAGTTAGTGGCTCGAGTAAAAGCAGCTTTAAGAAGACCAGGTCAAAAAGAAACCACGGGAATAGTTAATATAGGTGGTATTTTAATAATAGATTCAAAAAAATACCAAACCATTGTTGAGGGTGAAAAAGTACAGTTAACTCCTACTGAGTTCAGGATTTTGCAACTGCTTGCTTCAAAGAAGGGTTGGGTGTTCACGCGAAACCAAATTCTGGATCATCTGTGGGGACAGGACAAGATTGTTCTGGATAGAACAATAGATGTCCACGTCAAGAATTTGAGAGATAAGCTGGGTAAAGCAGCCAAGTTTGTCAAAAACGTAAGAGGAATTGGGTATAAATTAGAAGAATGAGGAAATCTCTATTCTTAAAAGTGTTTGGTGGATACTTTTTAATAGTACTTTTGATCTCAATACTCATTCCCCTCCTCTCATTTAAAATCATAAGAACTCATTACTTAAATACATTGGCTGAGGATTCGAAGAATCTCGGGGAAAGTTTAATACTAAGCGCAGCTCCTCTTTTGGAAGAAGGTCGATCAGAAGAACTGGACATCCTGGCAAAAAAAGTAGGAGGCCGAATACATACCAGAATCACCGTTATAGACCCAAAAGGTGTGGTTTTGGCGGACTCTGAGAAAGATCCAAAATCCATGGAAAATCATAGCACGAGACCGGAGGTAGCCCAGGCTTTGAAAAATGATGTTGGTACTTCATTGCGCTTTAGCACTACGGTAGAGAAGAAAATGTTGTATGTGGCCGTACCCATTGAAACTGATGGCATAGTCTTAGGAGTTATGAGGATAAGTTTGTTTCTGGATAATATCAATAGTCTTCTTGATGATTTAAAAACGAATATTATGTGTATTGCCACAATTATCCTAATTATATGCCTGCTGGCCGCCGGCTTTTTTTCTCGAAGCCTGTCAAAACCAATTAGACAGCTTGTTTCTTTCTCACGCCGGGTAGCTTCCGGAGATTTTAGCGTAAGGGCATCTCTGAAAAATAACGGCGAACTAAAGGAGCTTGCCGATAGTCTTAATCACATGACCGAGCAGATGAAAACCTTGTTTACAGAGTTGTCCAGCCAAAAAGAAGAGCTTGATAGTATCATCTCTTCTCTTCAAGAAGGACTTTTACTTTTGGACGGGAAGGGAAAGATTTTACTCAGTAATAAAAGCTTTAACAAGATTATCCGACAAGATTTGGTGAAAGGGCGTTTTTACTGGGAAGTAGTAAGAGAAACTATGTTTGGTGAATTGGTAAGAAGGGTGGTAGAGAAAAAAAGGAATTCTGCTAAGGAAGTAATCCTAAATGGCAGAATCTTCTTATGTAGTGCAACCCTTCTGGAATCCCGAAAAGAAATCGTCGTACTTTTTCATGATATAACCCAAGCGAAAAATCTGGAAAAGATGAAAAAAGATTTTGTGGTAAATATGTCTCATGAGCTGCGCACCCCTCTTACCGCCATAAAGGGATTTGTAGAAACATTGGAGGAAGAGATCAATGGGAAGGAACAACATTATGTAGAGGTTATTAAGAGACATACAGATAGACTTATCAATATTGTCAGAGACTTACTCTCGCTATCAGAGCTTGAAGAGAAAGGAGTCCAATTAGAAATAGAAGAAGTGAAGGTGAAAAACCTAATCGATGGTATCATCCGAATATTTGAGCCAAGACTTCGAGAAAAGAACTTGGACTTAAGACTGGAGGTGGATAATAACCTTCCTTTTATTAAAGCAGACCCCTTCAAATTGGAACAGATGTTCATAAACCTAATAGACAATGCCGTAAAATATACTGAGGAAGGAGAGATTCACATATCGGTGAAACAAATAAAGAAAAAAGTATGCGTGGAAATAGAAGATACAGGGATAGGCATCCCTGAAGAGCAGTTACCTCGAATTTTTGAAAGATTTTATGTCGTGGACAAATCCCGCTCTAAAAAGCTTGGCGGAACCGGTTTGGGACTTTCCATTGTAAAACACATTGTGCTCTTACATAATGGGAACATAGAGGTAGAAAGTAATCCTGGTTCAGGCACAAAATTTTCTATTACCCTGCCCCTAAGTCCTTTTTGAATCTCTTTCTTTCTTCCTCTGGTGATGTTTTATGACTTCACCCTTTACCGTGAAAACGACATCTTCGGCAATATTAGTAGCTAAGTCTGCCACCCGTTCTAAGTTCCTGGCTATGAAAATTAGTTGAATAGAACGTTCTATGGTCGCCGGATCACTAATCATGTAAGTGATCAGTTCTCTGACAATTTGATCCCGAAGATAATCAACCTTCTCATCCTCCTTGCAGACCGAGATGGCCAGATTTACATCGCCCCCGATGAAGGAATCAAGACTTTCCTTCAACATCTTCCTGGCACTTTTACCCATTCTCGGAAGATCAATTAAGGGCTTGACAGGAGGTCTGAGAATTAGATAGAGTGCACGTTCGGCAATATTAACGGCATGATCCCCTATTCTTTCCAGGTCATTATTTATTTTAATCACTGCCACTATGATACGAAGATAGGAAGCTTCTGGTTGATATAAAGCTATAAGCTTTATCCCGAAGTCCTCTATCTTTACTTCTAAATCATTAACTTTTGGTTCATCCTTATTAATGACCTCTCTGGCCAGCTCCTCATCTTTGTTAACCAGTGAGTTCATACTTTTTTCAAGCATTGATTCTACTAAAGAGGCCATAACAACAAGTTTCTGCTTAAGTTCGGTGATTTTCT
This sequence comes from Candidatus Aerophobus profundus SCGC AAA252-L23, assembly GCA_000402295.1. GTDB lineage: Bacteria > Aerophobota > Aerophobia > Aerophobales > Aerophobaceae > Aerophobus > Aerophobus profundus. Next base: position 5,919 of record AQRW01000152.1, on the reverse strand, counting down.
CTTCCAACATCTTATCCTCCTTATCCAAATTTACCCGTCAAGTAATTTTCTGTCCGTTTATCCTGAGGAGCAGTAAATATTTTTTCTGTATTATCAAATTCAATAAGCTCTCCCAACATCAAAAATGCCGTATAATCAGATATTCTGGCTGCCTGTTGCAGATTATGAGTAACTATGACAATGGTGTAATTTTTCTTTAGTTCTCCCAGTAAATCCTCGAGCTTGGCCGTGGAGATAGGATCCAGAGCAGAAGCAGGCTCGTCAAATAAGATAATCTCCGGCTTTATGGCCAAGGCTCTGGCTATACAGAGTCTTTGTTGCTGACCTCCGGATAGATCAAAAACTGATGAAGAAAGCCTATTTTTTACCTCATCCCAAAGATTAGCATCCCCCAGGGCTCTCTCAACTTTTTCAGAGATTGTTTTTCTATTCTTTACTCCATGAATCTTAAGCCCGTAGGCTACATTTTCAAATATTGATTTGGGAAAAGGATTGGGCTTTTGAAATACCATACCTACTTTCTTGCGTAAATCAAAGATGTCTATACTGTCACCATAAATATCTTTTCCATCTATAAAAACACCACCGGAAATTTTAGTTTCCTCGATTAAGTCATTCATTCGATTAAGACAACGAAGAAAGGTAGACTTTCCACATCCAGAAGGTCCCATAACCGCGGTTATTAGTTTTTCCGGAATGGAGATATTTATATTTTTTAACACATTATTTTTCTCAAACCAAAGACTTAACTCTTTTATGATTATCTTACTTACCACTTTCTTCTCCTTCGGGCCCGAGATCTTATGATTACAGCCACCAGGTTAACCGCGAAAACTAAAAAAAGAAGCACTAAGGCAGTTCCATAAGCGATGGGAACTTGAAACTCTGGCTTTGTTCCCTCGGTCATTAGGGCATAGATATGGTAAGGAAGGACCATAACTTCATCAAAGATCGATTTAGGAAGGTGGCGAGTATAGAAAGTGGCCGCCGTAAAGAGGATAGGCGCTGTCTCCCCGGCCACTCGGCCTATACTTAATATGGTCCCGGTTAAGATACCGGGCAAGGCGGCTGGTAAGACCACTTTTCTTACTGTTTGCCACTTCGTTGCCCCCAGGGCAAAAGAAGCCTCTTTGAAAGAAGAAGGGACTGAGCCAACAGCTTCTTCCGAGGCCCTGATTATTACTGGTAGAATCAGTATTCCTAAGGTAAGTGAACCTGAAAGTACCGAAACACCAAAACCAAAAAGTTTGACAAATACCGCTAAACCAAAAAGGCCAAAGACTACTGATGGTACCCCGGCGAGATTATTTATGGCGATCTTTATTATCCTTACCCATTTTCTCGCTCCGGCATACTCCTTTAAATAGATGGCCGCTAACACACCTAAGGGCAAGGCAAACAAAATAGCTCCTGCACTCAAGAGAAAAGTACCCATAATGGCCGGAAGTATTCCTCCTTGGGTCATTCCTCTTCGGGGAAACTCCAAAAGAAAGGATAAACTCATTACCTTAAATCCATTTAAAAAAATATAAATGACCAGAGAAAACAAAGAGAGAAATACAAGAAAAATACATAACCTCAAGAGAGTGAATCCCAGTATTTGTTTGAGCTTTCTCATCGTTTTTTCTTCGAAGATAGCTGGTCAGCCAAAAGATTGAGGATTAAGGTCAAAGAAAATAAAACCAGGGCAATGCCAAAAAGGGCATGATAATGAGCACTGCCCATGGGTGCCTCTCCCATTTCAGCAGCAATGGTTGCGGTCATAGGACGAACTGGCTGAAAAAGGGATTTAGGTATTAAAGCTGCTCCTCCGCTGACCATTAAAACGGTCATTGTTTCTCCTGCGGCTCTTCCCATTCCTAAGATAATTGCCGTGATAATACCCGAAGAAGAAGCCGGAATAACTACTCTGGTAATTGTCTCCCATTTTGTTGCTCCCAGAGCAAAGGAAGCCTCCCTTATTTCTTTTGGTACGGCTGAGATGGCATCTTCGGCAAGACTGGTGATGGTGGGAACAATCATAACACCTAAAATTACGGAGGCGGTAAAGGCGGTTAGACCCGTAGGTAGGTTAAATACCTTCTGAATCAGGGGAGCAAGAAAAACCATACCAAAGAAACCATAAACTACCGAGGGTATCCCGGCTAAAAGTTCTATTCCCGGTTTTAAAATTTCTCTCATCTTTGGCGAGGACAGTTCAGATATATATATTGAAGATCCCAGGCTAAGAGGAATGGCAATCAGTAGAGTAAGGGCGGTAACTTCCAAAGAACCTAGGATGAGCGGTAATATTCCAAATTCCGGAGGGTTGTAGGTAGGGTACCAGGCCCTGCCAAAGATAAATTCAAAAAATCCTACACTCTTGAAAATGGGTAAACCCTCGGTAAATAAAGTCAGGGTTATGCCCAGGAGAAATAAACAAGAAAGCGAAGCAAATACAGGAAGTAGCTTCTCGATGAAACTCTTTTTCATAGGCATTTCTATTACCTCAAGGGAACAAAACCTAAGTCTTCAACAATTCTCTGACCAGCCAGGGAAAGTGCGAAATCTACAAACTTCCTTACTAATCCCTTTGGTTTTCCGTTGGTATACATAAAGAGGGGACGAGAAAGTCTGTATTCTTCGCTAACCACTGTTTTCTGTGAGGGCTTCACCCCATCGATCTCCAATGCTTTTACTTCAGGAGACAGATAAGCCAGACCCACGTATCCTATGGCTCCCGGGGTCTTGGCTACCGTGGTGGCAACCGCCTGATTTGAGGCAAGCATAAGGGAATTGCCTCCTACCTTCTCATCCTTAAGCACGAGTTCTTTGAAAATCTCAAAAGTTCCTGAGGCTGTATCTCTGGAGATAACCACAATAGACTTTGCTTCTCCACCCATCCTACTCCATTCGCTTATTTGACCGGTGTAGATTGCCTGAAGATCCCCCATACTTAATCTCTCTACTGAATTAGACGGATGAACAATCACGGCAATACCATCCTTGGCTATTACGGTAGCAAAGGGCTCAATCCCCCTTTTCTTTGCCTTTTCTATCTCTTGGGATTTCATTGGTCTTGAGGTATCAGCAATATCTATAGTTCCGTCAAGAAGAGCAGCAATACCTACCCCCGATCCTCCTCCTCTAACGGTAATATCCGCTTCCGGCACAAGACCAGCATCAGCAAGGTCCATATACTCCTCCGCCGCGGCCTGAGCAATGGGAAGAACAGTAGTTGAACCCTGAATAGAGAGACCATTCTCTCCTCTTGCCCCAGCCAATCCGCAGATACAAATCTGTGTGGCTGTCACCAACCCTACCGTAAGGACTACCAACCCCCCAATTTTTTTTGCCTTCATCTTCTCCTCCTTTTCAAGACGCAGAGAATTTCTATTTTCCCTCGTCCTTATTATTCGCTAACATCTTACAACATCATTATTAACTGCGTATAAAGAAAATATTAATTTTTCGTTAAGTAGTCATTTTTGCTTAAATATTTGTTGATTAGATGAATTGATTCTCTTCCCGTAGGGAATGTTTCACTGTTTTCAGTACCCGAAGTCTTCTTTACAGAGGTCGAGAATGGTATAGGATAGTTTATGACTATATACAGAGAATGAGAAAAAGTTCGGAGAAGATAAAAGTGACTGCTTCTCATACAAAAGAATCTCAATATCACTCCTATATCAAAGCCTGGGAAAAGCGCCTTATTGAAAAGCAAAAAGAGCGTGAACATTTAAGAAAAGGAGCTTATCAGGAAGCTCAGGCTTTAGCTAACATTTTTTATACGAAATATTCAGCTACCAGTGTCTATTTATTTGGTTCTTTATTAGAAAAGGAACGATTCAACGAAAACTCAGATATCGACCTTGCTGTAGAGGGATTGCCTGACCGTATCTTTTTCGAGGCCATGGGAGAACTTCTCTTGCACACCAAATTTCCCTTCAATATCATACCTTTAAGAAGCTGCCCGGGATCTTTACGGGAAAAAATCACTATTGCCGGGGAACATCTGTGAAACTTCCTGCAAAAGGAAAGCAGCTAATCAGGCGTTTACAAAGCGAAATTGATCAAGAAGTATCATTTTTGGAGGCTCTTCTCCAAGAATTAAAGACTTTAGAACTCCGTTTAACCTACAAAAAGGTTTCTAATTTAGATTTACGAGCAGCCGATTCCATTCTTCATGACTTCTATAATGGTGTTGAAAATATTTTCCGACGAGTAGCTCAGGAGCTTGATGGAGGATTACCTGCCGGAGAGGATTGGCATAAGCAATTGCTAATTGATATGAGCTTAAAAATTAAGGGGGTTCGCCCACCCTTAATTTCTGAAGACGTTAAGTTAAAGCTGCAAAGATTCCTGGGATTTCGCCATGTATTTCGCAATATTTATGGATTTCACCTGGAACAGGAACAGATTAAAACATTGGTTAAAGAATTTCCCCGAACTCTGCTCTGCTTAAAAAAAGAAATAGCTGCTTTTCAAAAATATCTCGACAAATTAAGCCAATAGGTAACGTAATATTTTCATTTGTTATGAACCTACATTTGGTAAACTGTTAAAACTCTCCATATGGGTAGGGAGGCTTTAGCTTCCCTACCCATTAGAAAGCATAATAGACCAAAAAGAAGGACGATGTACGAATTCTTGAACTTTGCTTGTAATTGGTGTATTAAATTAGGTTTAGTGGAAAGAACAAAATTGGATTCTCAATGAAACTTCCTCCGGAATGGGAACAGGAGAAACCCATAATCGACTGGAAGAAAAGATTCTCAGTTAAGTCAGGAGAGGTGCATTTTCTTAAGGTAATCTCTGAGCTGCTCTCCGATTTCCTCACTTTTCAGTCCTAACTCAATGTTGGCTATGAGCCAACCCAATTTTGAGCCCACATCATAGTGCTTTCCTTCAATGAGACGGGCATAAATCGGCCTTTTTCGCGCGAGAGCGAAGATACCATCTACCAGCCACAGCTCATTGTCTTTACCCGGTTTTATCTCTCTTAAAGTGTCAAAAATATCCGGAGTAAGAATGTAACCACCCAAGGAGGCTATTCGAGAAGAAGTCTTATCTGGACCAGGTTTTTCGACTATGGTTTTGACCCGCAGCACTCCTGGCTTTACCTTCTCTCCTTCTATGATTCCGTATTTCTTGGTTCCCTCCTCATCTACCCGGTAGGCGGTCAGCACCGGAGAATCATACCGAGTATAAACCTCCATTAACTGCTGCAATCTGGGTTTTTCAGCTATCACTAAATCATCGGCCCAGATGACAGCAAAAGGTTCCTTTCCCACTACGGGCTGAGCATTGAGAATGGGAGTGCCATTACCGTAAACCCCTTTCTGACGAATGAAGACAAAGTCAGCCATTTGGGTAATTTTTCGAACTTCCTCAAGCTTTTTCAGCTTACCGGTTTTCTCCAGCCATCTCTCCAGTCCTTCCATAGAGTCAAAATGGTCTTCCAAAGAAGACTTATTTTGACTGGTAACAATAACCACGGTCTCAATCCCTGAGGCCGCTGCTTCCTCAACAATATACTGGATTACTGGCTTATCTACGAGGGGAAGCATCTCTTTGGGTTGAGCTTTAGTAGCCGGAAGAAACCTGGTACCCAGGCCGGCAGCAGGGATAACTACTTTTTTGATTACTTTCATGCTATCCTCACCCCTATTCTTCTCCAATCAACATAACTCTGATTAATAGACTATAGGATCTAGTAGTTAGTTTCCAAAATAACCTGATATTTCTTCACTGTCATTGCGAGGAGCGAGATTCCTCGCTGGGCTCGGAACAGGCTTAGCAATCCCTAAGAGGACATACTTTCCATGAGATTGCTTCCTCTTCGCTTCGCTCTGAACTTTGGCTACTGTCGCTCGCAATGACAAAGCATTGTAAGGTTATTTTGGAAACGCTATACTAGGTAATATTTCATATTTTCTG
>AQRW01000151.1 GCA_000402295.1 Candidatus Aerophobus profundus SCGC AAA252-L23 | reverse complement strand
GTGGCCTGTGCCATGCGGAGTATGCAAGAACTGCTAATAGACATGATAGAGGAGCCTAAGTTTGTGCATGAGCTTATGCGATTCATCACGGATTCCCGGAAAGAATACACGCGAGAGAGCAGGAAATTTTTAGGGAATGTTAAGGTAGCAAATTCATGTTCCGAAAATTCACTGGCCAATGATGAGGTTAGTATTCCCATTGTTTCTCCTCGACTATATGAGGAGTTTATTTTTCCTTATGAGGATGAGTTATCTAAATTCTACGGAGGTATTAATTGGTGGCATAGCTGTGGAAATAAGACACCCCTGGTGTCTGTGATAAAGAAAATAAGCCAACCGATTGGTTTTATGGATTTTGCCTTGTGGGCTGATGATTTGCAGAGAGGGGTAAGGAACTTAGGTGGGGTAATTCCCTTTCATGTTCGTCCCAGTTTTGGTGATATTTCAGAGAGAAGTGAAGAAATCATAAAGAACCATGTTCAAGGAATAATGTGTATATGTAAGGGGCAAAATTTTGCCTTCAGATTGGATGGTTTCGAACCTAGTGATGCCAACGAAAAAGACGTAGATACAATGAAGAGATATCTATCTATTGTCAAGAAAGCAGGTGAAGAAAACCTGAAGTATGTAGATGATTAAGACTTGAAAGTAGATAACTATTGAACTTGGAGCAGATCCAGATAAGAAAACGAGCAGTTTTTTTGACCAGACTTGTCTCCTTTTTTTGGTGTCTTTACCGAATCCTACCATAACAGGCAGGGGGGAGGCAAGTTAATTTCACCAAAACACTTAACAACAATGGATTATGCAATTGGTGTAACAGCGAGTAGGGCAATCCCCGGAGTGGACTGCATGTTAAGATAGCTAGAGGTGACGGCAACGGAAAGGAGGTGAGATGGCGATCAGCCAGTCATTTTTGGCCTGAAGCAGGAGACTGAGTGAACGAATGAGAGAGATCAGTATTGGCAATGGTTGATGGAGGCTCACCTCGCGACGGACAAGGGCCCCATCCCGGTACATAAACATACTTTCCCGGGGAGAGATGGCCGGAGCAGAGGAAACCATTAGAAATCTGTTCAAAGGAGGAGAGAATGTTACGCAATGGACGAACATTGTTAGTAGTTGCAGTGTTGGTCACGCTGATTGCTACCAGCGCGGTTGCCACCACCCTCGACGTGGACAAGTACCAGCAGGCGAACGTTAACTGGCAGCAATTTGCGGGACAGAGGCTGTTAATCGCTATGAACAAGCATGGCTGGACCGATGGAATCGAGAAAATCCTGCCCGAATTTGAGAAATTGACCCAAATCAAAGTAACCTTGGACGTCTATTCGGAAGAGGAATTCCGAACGAAGAGACTGGTTGCTCTGGCCGGTGGTGGTGGAATCTTCGACATGATGATGATGGATCAAGCGCTTGTGCAATACGTCGATGCAGGCTGGTTGGATCCCTGGGGTCCGTACCTGAACGACCCGAAACTGGTCGACCCGGAGTGGTATGATTACCAGGACATCTTTTCCAGTGGCATCGGACTCGGAACTTACCAGGGTAAACTCTACGGTATGCCGATCACTACCGAAGCTCAGATTCTATTCTACCGCAAGGACCTCTATCAGAAAAAAGGACTGGCCGTACCCACCACCATGGATGAACTCTACCAGGCGGCGATTAAGCTTAAGACTGCACAGATGAGTGGTATCGCCAACCGCGGGCATCGAGGTTGGGGGGCCAATGTCTGGTCCTGGACCGGCTATTGCTACACTTACGGGGGTAAGGTCTTCGACGAGCAAGGACAGCCTGTATTCAACTCCCCGGAGACGGTAGCGGCTACCGAGATGTATGCCAAGTTGCTGCGGGATGCTGGTCCCAAAGGTGCTGTCAACTATAGCTGGTACGAGATCATGACCGATTTCCAACAGGGTAAGACCGCCATGATCACTGACAGTAGTGGCTTTACGGCTCCGTTCGAGGACCCCACCAAGTCGGTAGTAGCGGGCAAGGTGGGTTATGCCATGCTGCCGCGGGTTCCCGGCAAGCCCCTCAAGGCCGACTATTGGCACTGGATGTTGAGCCTAGCTGCTGACTCCGTACACAAGGGAGAAGCGACTCTATTCCTGGCTTGGGCTACGGGACAACCTGGGTCCCAGTACACAGGGTTAGTAGAAGGCTACTCGGTTAGGGAGTCAATCTGGGAGAGCGAGGATTTTCGCAGTAAGTTTCCGCCGGATTTCTCGAGAGCAACCCTGCAGACAATTCTGGAAGCCGATCCTATCGTCCAGGCTTGGCATTATCCCAAGTTCCCGGAGATTGGAGAGGAACTGTCCATCGCAATTTCCAATGTTATTGCTGGAACGCAATCTGCACAGGAGGCACTCGACAAGGCGGTCAAGAAAGCAGAGACAATCTTACAACGCTAGAAGCGACGATAAGAAGATGACGGTTGCCGTCCACCCGCTGCAATTAGAGAGTTTACAGCGGGTGGACGGCCCTTATTAATGAGTGAGGAGTAGAGCAAGGTGCGCACCTCGGAAATAGCACGCCTCAAGCGGAACTTTATACTGTTGAGCCTGGGTCCAGTGTTTGTAGCTCTCATACTGATCACTTTGGTCCCCTTCGCAATAAACATCTCTAACAGCCTTCATCACTACGATCTTTCTGACCCCTCTGGCTATCGCTTCACCGGACTGGCGAACTACCGGGATGCTATCCTGGACAAAGATTTCCAGTATTCCTTGGTCATTACCTTTCTCTTCATGGGGGTAGCGATTACCGCCGAGTTCTTTCTGGGTTTCGGGGCGGCGACTCTGATCAGCCGGCGATCAAAGGGACAGCGAGCGATAGTGACGGTGGCACTCTTGCCCTTCATTCTGACTCCAATTGCCACCAGCTACCTCTGGCGAATCATGTACAACCCATCCGTCGGGATTCTTGACTATTTCTTGCGAGTGCTACATCTACCGGAGAGCACCTGGATTGCAGATCCTAAATATGCTTTGCTGTCGGTAGCCTTGGTGGATATCTGGCAGTGGTCGCCCTTCATGATGTTGATTCTGTTGGCAGGTCTCCTGGCTCTTCCCAAAGAACCTTTTGAGGCCGCCCGAGTGGATGGGGCCAACTCCTGGCAGATTCTTACCCGAATCACTTTTCCTTTAATGGCTTCTATCTCTGGCAGCGCTGTGCTCTTGCGAATCATCGACTCGTTCAAGACGTTCGATATTATCTTTGTGTTAACCCGAGGCGGACCGGGTAGGGCGACTGAAGTATTGAACATCCACACCTACTTAGCCGGGTTCAACTATCTGAGGATGGGCTATGCAAGTGCTCTAGCAATCATCATGTTGATTCTGCTCATTGCTATATCTATGATTCTGGTACGAAGGCTACGCCTCTAGGCGAGGAGAAAAAACGACGATGAAAAAGCTGCGAACCTCCCGTTCCCTGATGGTGGGAGTAGAATTGTTCTTATTGGTTCTCTTCTTAGCGTGGTCGGTATTTCCAGTCTTCTGGATGCTGTCGATGTCCTTCAAAACCAAGGTAGACGCTTTCGCCATGCCTCCCAAATGGGTGTTCATCCCCATTTTGTCCAACTATCTCCACGCCATCCAGTCGCGTGGTTTTATTAACTTCTACCTCAACAGCATTCTCATTGGGTTGGTCTCGACCTTTATTGTTCTGGCGATTACTGTTCCCAGTGCCTATACGCTGTCCCGACTGGACTTCGCCCGCAAGAAGGATCTTGACTTCTGGATTCTCACCACGCGAATGGCACCACCGGTGGGTATCCTCATCCCCTACTTCTTTATCTTCCGAAAGCTTGGGCTTATCGATAGCCGAATCTCGATTATTGTTATGCATGTCGCTATTAACCTCCCGCTGTCAGTGTGGGTGCTCAAAGGGTTTTTCAAAGAAGTCCCCGGAGAGCTCGAGGAGGCAGCCTTCATCGACGGGAGCGGACGTTGGGGTGCTTTCCTGCGGGTGATCCTTCCCCTCACCGCACCCGGGATTGGAGCCACTGGTATTCTCTGCTTTATTCTCTCGTGGAATGAGCTGATGTTCGCCTTGACCCTCTCCGGTACCCGGAGCAAGACAGCTCCGGTATCTCTGTATAACTTCATTGCCTATCTGGAAATTCACTGGGGTCCCCTTATGGCCGCAGCAACGCTAGTGCTTCTGCCAGTAATGATATTCTTTATCATCGTGCAACGGCAATTAGTCAAGGGATTGACCTTCGGGGCTCTAAAGTAACACGTGTAGAGAGTTAGCACAGGAATGGGTATATGGAGTGGACCCCAAAATTCGGACAGTATGATAAGGTACCAAGATTATCAAACAGTGCGGGAAGCAAAAGAAGGAATTAGTCGATATCTTAGTTTCTACAATGAGGAAAGAGTTCATCAGGCACTTGACTACCGAACATCAATTGAGGTATACTATGACCACAGTAACTAAAAAACAGCCTCAAAAGTACCTCAACTATCCGAGGATACTGTTGGACCAATGGGGTCCATCTCAATCATATTCGAAAAGGGGTTAATCATGGGTTACTCTGAAATTAAGGATGAGATCAAGGAACTTTTTCACCAGGTAGCAGAATTAGCCGAAAGCCCAGAAAACCAAAGAAGAAAACAAATGTGGGATTCTGAATTTTCTCCGGAGGAGTATGAACCTGGACTTATTGCTCCTTTTCCCGCTGATAAGAGAAAAGAGAAGAGACCTCCTATAACTGCAGATTGGGATAGATTGCAGTGGTCCAGGCTATTGCACTTTGATATCAAAAAATATTATATGGATGCTCTGTACTATCTGAAGTGGACTTTAGCCACAGATATTTATCGATTCAGGAATTTTCCTGATGACACTCCTCTGGCTAAAACTATTCCTCTATTTCTGGGAGTAGCCTTTGAGCCCAGCTTGTTTGAGGTACCGGTGGTCTATTCCTCTACTCGTGAGCCTCTCTTTACATCGGAGGGTGCGGTAGTAAAGAAAAAGAGTGATCTTGCCAAGATAAAAGCGCCGGACTTCTTCAGAAGTGGACTTATGCCTTTAGCTCATAAGTTTTACCAAGAAATCAACGAGTTAGTACCCAAGGATTTCTCAGTGATTTTCCCGGTATGGATTAGAGGTCCCTTTGGAGTGGCCTGTGCCATGCGGAGTATGCAAGAACTGCTAATAGACATGATAGAGGAGCCTAAGTTTGTGCATGAGCTTATGCGACTTATCACCGATTCCCGGAAAGAGTACACCCAAGAGAGTAGGAAATTCTTAGGGG
>AQRW01000150.1 GCA_000402295.1 Candidatus Aerophobus profundus SCGC AAA252-L23 | reverse complement strand
ACTTGCGGCTACCTTTAGGAAATCTAAGTTATTACAAAAAAATGAGTATGAAATTAAGGTGCATAAACATAGGTAAGGTTTATTACACCCGGGACGGGGAAATCAAAGCTCTAAATGAGGTCAACTTTGAAGTCAAAGAGCGAGAATTTCTTTGTATCCTAGGACCAAGTGGATGCGGTAAGACTACCTTACTGAAAATCATTGCCGGACTTCTTCCTTCTACCGGTGGTGAAATTGCTTACGGAGGGAGTATCTCCAATAATTACTCTTGTGCCATGGTATTTCAGGAGCACGGTCTTTTTCCCTGGATGAGAGTGCTGGATAATGTGGCTTTTGGTCTGGAAGTTAAGAGAATTCCTAGAAAAGAGAGGCAAAAAATCTCCCTGAGATTTCTGGAGCGATTGGGCTTGCTCAAGTTTGCTCGAAACTATCCCCACGAACTTTCCCTGGGGATGCAGCAGAGAGTGGGTTTGGCTCGAGCCTTCGCCACCGGGAGCGAGGTTCTTTTGATGGATGAGCCTTTTGGTTCACTGGATGCTCAAACCAAGCTCATTGCTCAGGGAGAGCTCCTGCGCATATGGCAGGGCGATCAAAAATCAGTTATTTATGTTACTCATGACATAAGTGAAGCAATTTTGTTGGGAGATAGGATTCTGGTGATGAGCAGGAGTCCAGGAAGAGTCAAGGAAGAAATTCCCATTATCTTATCTCGACCTCGCCAGATAGAAATTGAGGATACGCCGGAATTTACTCGGATAAAGAGAAGAATTTGGAGTAGTCTCAAAGAAGAGATTTTGGTAGAAGAGAGGAAAAGTCCGTGAAGAGAAATACCAACTGGGAAAGGCTTCTAACCCTTATCTCTCCGATAATTGTACTGGTAACCTGGGAGATGTTGGTAAGACTGGGGTATCTTGAGCCTTTGTTTTTTCCTCCACCTTCCGTTATCGCCAGGACTCTGGGGCAACTCATTGTGAGCGGCGAACTGAAGGGAGAATTGTCGGCCACTTTGAGAAGAATTATCCTGGGCTTTGGCCTGGGAGTGATTCCCGGTCTGGTGGTGGGACTGATGATGGGTAGTTCTTGGAAAATCAGAGCTTTTCTGGACCCCCTTGTCTCTGCTACCTATCCCGTTCCGAAAATAACGCTTTTGCCACTGGTTATGCTCATATTTGGCATTGGTGAATTATCCAAGATTATTCTGGTGGCCATAGGATGCTTTTATTTGATGTTAATTAATTCTATGGCTGGGGTACGGAACATAAATCCCCTTTATTTTGAAGTAGCTAAGAACTATGGTGCTGGTAGACTAAAAACCTTTTTCCGGGTGCTTCTTCCCGGGAGTCTACCCGTGGTTTTTGCCGGGGCTCGGCTTTCTCTGGGAATCTCTCTCCTTTTGGTAGTAATGGTGGAGTTTGCCTCGGCCCAACGAGGAATCGGAGCTATGACCTGGCTGGCCTGGCAGACTTTGAGAACGGAGAGATTGTATGCCGGTATTATTATTATAGCCCTACTCGGATGGACGTTTACATCTCTTTTGCAGAGGCTGGAAAGAATACTCATTCCCTGGGGAAGAGAGGTAGCCGGGCGGTAGCCACAGGCTTTAGCCTGCGTTTATTTTCGCAGCTTTGTCTGGCGCAAGTTAAAACTTGCGGCTACCTTTATGAAATCTAAACTATTACGAAGAAAGATGACCATGAAAATTTTTGTGCACATCTGTTGTGCTCCCTGTGCGGTGTATCCATTTCGCAAATTAAAGGAGGAGTTTGAAACTGTGATGGGGTTTTGGTATAATCCTAATATTCATCCCTTCAGAGAATATCAAAGACGTCTGGAAGCTGTCAGGCAATGGTCAGAGAGGGAAGAAGTGAGGATTATCTACCAGGACGATTATGATCTCAAGGGATTTCTCCGGCAAGTTGTTTTTCGAGAATCGGAGCGCTGTTTTTTCTGTTACCGGATGCGACTGGAGAAAACCGCTATTTTTGCTCGCCGGGGCAAGTTTGACTATTTTTCTTCTACTTTAGCTCTTTCTCCCTATCAAAATCAGAGAATCTTTCGAGAGGTAGCTCAAAGTATCGGGAAAGAATACGGAGTTAAACCGTATCTGAATTCTCCCGAGGGTACCTGGCGTAAAAGTATGAAGTTATCCCGAGAAATGGGCCTCTACCATCAAGAGTATTGCGGATGCATCTTCAGCGAGGAAGAAAGGTTTAAGCATAAAGTCAAAAGCTAAATCCGAGCGAGTGGGTTGCAAATTAAAAAGAGGCAGGTTTAAAAATGGAATATTTTTATGATGAAGCGAAAATTTTTGTGCAAGGAGGAAGAGGAGGGGATGGATGTGTTAGTTTCCGAAGAGAAAGAGGTGTTCCCCGGGGAGGACCCAACGGAGGAGATGGAGGAGATGGCGGTAGTGTGGTTTTAAGAACGGATAAACAGATTTCCACTTTAATTGCTTTTCATAAACAAGCGCACTTTTTTGCCCAGAAGGGCGCTCATGGTCAAGGCAAAAATAAAACCGGCAAACGGGGAAAAGAACTGATAATTAAGGTTCCCTGTGGTACTGTGGTCAGAAGCGAAAATAGAGATTTAGTTATTGGGGAATTGTTCCGAGAAGATTCTCTACTGGTAGTAGCCAAAGAGGGAAAAGGAGGAAGGGGTAATGCCCGATTCAAATCTGCGGTTCGCCAGAGTCCGCGCTTCTCTGAAAAAGGAGAAGAAGGAGAGAGTCGGTGGATAACTCTGGAATTAAAACTACTGGCCGACGTGGGGATAATTGGAGTTCCTAATGCTGGCAAATCAACACTTCTCAGGCGTATTTCTAGTGCTCATCCTCGGGTTGCCTCTTATCCCTTTACCACTTTGCGGCCCTATCTGGGAATAGTCAGAGTTGACGAAGAAACATCTTTTGTGGCGGCCGATTTGCCAGGTCTGATCAAAGGAGCTTCTTTAGGTAGAGGACTGGGTTACCGTTTTCTGCGTCATACTGAAAGAAGTAAAGTTCTTCTTCACTTGATTGATATGTCACCTGGTTCAATTAGCCCCCTAGAGAGATTCAGGATGGTGAATGAGGAACTGAGTCTTTATAGTTCTTCTCTCCTGGATAAGCCTCAACTAATAGTGGGTAACAAGATGGATATATTTGGAGCCAGGGGGAATTTTATCAAGTTTAGGGAATCTTTGAGTCAGGACTATCCGATTATGGCCATTTCAGCCCTAAAGGGAGAAGGATTGGAGGAGATGATCTTTGCCTTGATAAAGATTTTAAAGGAGAAAAAGGAGGAGGAAAATAGAGAGAGAAAAAATAGTTGACTCCGCTGTCCGGGTGGTAATAAAAGTGGGTAGTAGCCTTATTTTGAGAGAGAAATGTCTTGATCTGCACTTCACTGAGAACCTGGTTTATCAGATATCTTTGCTTATCCATCAGTCCAAGAGGATAATTTTAGTGAGCTCTGGAGCTATCAGTCTGGGTAGAAAAGAACTTGGTAGAACAGAAGAATTTGAGGCTATACCATCCAAGCAAGCTTTGGCCAGCGTGGGGCAAATCCACTTGATGAATATGTATTATCATTTTTTCAAGAAGTACCGTCTAAGAGTAGGTCAAGTTCTTTTGGGGGCAGAGGATCTCTCCTGCCGCTCCAGTTATCTGAACGCTCGTAATACCTTTCTTACTCTAATTAGCCTGGGAATAGTTCCTATAGTAAATGAGAATGACACCGTGGCGGTTGAAGAGATTAAGTTTGGCGATAATGATACTTTATCTGCTTTGGTAGCCTGTCTGGTGAATGCTGACCTGTTGATAATTATCTCTGATATTGGTGGTCTTTATACGGCTGATCCCAAGACAGAGAAAGAAGTTAAGTTTATCCCCCGGGTAACCCGAATAACTAATGAAATAGAAAATATGGCTAAGGATAGCATCTCTGAGGGAAGAGTAGGGGGTATGCAGACTAAAATCAATGCAGCTAAAATAGCTACCCGCTCTGGTATCCCGGTAATTATTGGAGGTCAAGAGGAAGACTTTTTGCTCAAGGTTTTTAGAGGAGATGAAGTGGGAACACTTTTTGTTCCTAATAAGGGTAAGTTAGCTTCCCGCAAGCAATGGATTGCTTATAGCTCTCGTCCTCGGGGGGTAATTACGGTTGATAATGGAGCCAGGCAAGCTCTAGGGGAGAAAGGTAGTAGCTTGCTTCCCGCCGGGGTGAAAAAAGTGAAGGGTAATTTTGAACAAGGTGATATGGTCAGTCTAGTGGACAACCAGGGTAGAGAGTTCGCCCGGGGCATTGTCAACTATTCTGTTCGGGAAGTTGAAAGGATAAAAGGACAAGGTAGTAATCTAATAAAACAAATCCTGGGGTACGAATATTATGATGAGATAATTCATCGAGATAATCTGGTCATGCTCTGAAAAATCAGGATTAATCCATCTGAGGTCCTATTTCCCGAAAGGATTTCTGGCGCATACGCCAATCTTTTTTCACTCCCACCCAGAGGTCAAGGTATATTTTGCAACCCAGGTGAGTCTCAATTTCCCTTCGAGCCTCCTCACCTATTTTTTTGATCATACTTCCTGATTTTCCCACCAAAATACCTCTTTGCGAGGAATGCTCCACGTAAATGGCTGCTCGGATATACATTAAATGATTCTTTCTTTCCTCAAATTGTTGTATCTTTACCAGGCTGGAATAGGGAATCTCCTGGCGGGTGAAAAGAAAAATTTTCTCCCTGATGAACTCAGCAATCAGTATTCTTTCCGGAGAATCAGTAATTAGGTCAGAAGGATAATAAGGAGGATGAACGGGAAGTTGCTGGATCATTTCTCCCGCCAGAATGGAAAGATTAGTCTGCTTTTTAGCCGAGACAGGGATGACTCGACTAAAAGGAAAGTGACTTAAGTATTCTTCACTTAGAACTTTCCATTGAAACTCCTTTAATTGATCGACCTTGTTGATGACCAGGAAAACTGGCTTTTTTAGCTGTTCCAAGTTCTTAAGAATAAAATCATCCTCCTGAGAGAAGGGAGTTCCATCCACTAGGAAAAGTATCAAATCAGTACCTTTCAAGCCTTTAAGGGTTTCCCTAATTATTTGTCGGTCTAACAGAGTCTTGACTTTGCTTAACTCAGTTATTCCTGGTGTGTCCACAAAGATGATTTGAGCTTCGTCAAAGGTGACTATTCCTCGAATGAGGTTACGGGTGGTCTGAGGACAAGCCGATACGATAGCAATTTTCTCTCCCACCAATTTGTTAAGAAGAGTGGATTTACCTACGTTAGGTTTACCGATTAAACTGACGAAACCAGACCTAAAGTTTTCCGTTTTTTGTTTTTCAGAGAAGGGAAAAATACTGCTCCAGCTCGTGGGAAGTGACCTGAGCTCGATATTTTTCCCACTCAATTTTCTTATTGGCAATGAATTTTTCAAATAACTCCTCTCCCAGAGTATTTTTTAGCCAGTCACTTTTTTCGGCAACTTTTATGGCTTCCCAGAGGTCTTCAGGCAACTGAGTAATCCCCACTTTTTCTCTTTCTTGCGAAGTCATCTGGTATACATTTTCCCGGACTGGTTCTATCGGATCATATTTTTTTTCTATTCCTTCCAAACCAGCACTTAACATCACGGCAAAAGTGAGGTAGGGATTACAAGCCGGATCAGGGGAGCGTAATTCTACCCGCAGAGCATCCTCTTTGCCAGGCTTATATACCGGAACTCTAATCAGGTCGGATCGATTTTTTAGAGCCCAGGAAAGATAAACGGGTGCTTCGTATCCAGGAACTAATCTTTTATAAGAATTTACCCATTGGTTAGTTACCAAAGTAAATTCCTGAACGTGCCGAAGAAGTCCAGCAATATATCTTTTAGCCAGGAGGGAAAGGCCATGCTCATCGGACGGATCAAAGAAAACATTAGTTTTTCCCCGAAAAAGGGATTGATGAACGTGCATACCACTCCCGTTTACTCCAAACACTGGTTTTGGCATAAACGTAGCGTAAATCCCGTGTTTTAGAGCAATCTCCTTGACTATCAGCCGATAGGTCATAGCTTGATCTGCCATGGTTAGGGCCTCGGCGTATTTCAGATCTATTTCGTGCTGGGATGGCGCTGCCTCATGGTGAGAACATTCCACCTGGATTCCCATCTGCTGAAGAGTTAGTATAGTCTCTTTTCTAATATCACTGGCTAAGTCTTGCGGGATTAAGTCGAAGTAACCCCCTACATCCAGTGGTTGTGGGGGAAGTGTCTCGGACTTGAAATAGAAATATTCAAGTTCCGGACCGAGGTAAAATGTGTATCCCATTTTAGTTGCTTTCTCCAGGTTTTTCTTGAGAACAAAGCGAGGATCCGTAACACAGAAGGTTCCCTCGGGTAGAAGAATATCACAAAACATGCGAGCTATTTTTCTTGATTCATTGGAAGAGGAAGGGAGAAGGCAAAAAGTTGAGGGATCAGGCTTAGCAACCATATCGCTCTCTTCAATTCTGGCAAATCCCTCAATAGAAGATCCATCAAAACCAACTCCCTCATCGAGTGCTTTTTCCAGTTCTTCCACGGTTATGGCCAGACTTTTTAAGAATCCCAGAATGTCGGTAAAGAGAAGACGGATGAACTTAACCTGATTCCTTTTAGCTGATTCCAGAACCTCTCTTTTGGTGTCTTCCACGAATTTCTCCTTTTCAAACCTTTATTTATTGGTTTCCTACTTGGGCATACTCTTCCAGTACAACCTGTTGAATAAACTCTCGTAATTCTTGGTTTAGAGGATAGGCAGTGTCTATAAAATCACCATTGGGAAGTTTCCGCGAAGGCATAGCTACAAAAGGACCATTTCTACCCTCAATGATTTTTAATCCATGAATACGAAATGAGTCATCAAAGGTTATGGTTGCCCAGGCTTTGAATTTTTCGTTACCCTCAACTTTTTTTACCTTAACTTCAGAAATTCTCAACCTACTCCTCCTTAATACTTTTCTCCACAGGTTGGATTAGATAAGCCTGTCCTTTTTTCTTTAAGTCCTCAAAAATTAACTTTCCTACTGATCTATTTTTAACCAGTCCAAAAATGCTGGAACCACTACCCGACATCAGCACGCCTTCGGCTCCTCTTTCCCTCATCCAAAATTTGGCTTTTTCTAAATGAGGAAACCTTTTTGTTATAACCTTTTCCAGGGCATTATACAAAAAATTTTTCATTCCGGCCAGGCCTTCCTGGGAAATTTTTTTCTCGAGTAATCTATCATCTAAAGTTTTCTTTGTCAATCCCGGTTGAACCAGAGAATATGCCCAGGAAGTGGAAATAGGGATGGCCGGATAAAATAAGACTAACCATCCTCCTTTGATAGAAGGGAGAGGATGGATACGTTCTCCTTTACCCCTAACCAGGGCGGTCCCCCCTACAAGAAAGAAAGGAACATCAGCTCCCAATTGGCTAGCCCACTCCAAGAGATGAGCTTGAGGAATATTAGTTTGAAAAAGCTTATTTAAGCCGAAAAGAGTGGCTGCTCCGTCAGCACTTCCTCCCCCCAGTCCTGCTCTTATGGGGATATTCTTTTGAATCCGGATTTCTACACCAGTTTTTATACCAGTTACTTCAAGAAAAAGTTTAGCTGCTTGATGAGACAGATTATTCGGTCCCAGGGGAACCTGGGGGTGAGAACAAAGAATTTTTATCTCTCCCGACTTTAAGGGACGAAATATAAGTTGGTCATATAAACTAATTGATTGAATTACCGACTCTATCTCATGATAACCATCTTTTCTCTTAGCTAAAACATTTAGATAAAGATTAATTTTAGCTGATACTTTCAGACTTAGCTTATTCATATAAAAAGATAACCCACGTTAAAGAAAAATTGTAATAGCTTAGATAAACTTTGTCTTTACGGCTTATCTAACTACATTCAGTATATCCACAGGATCTGCAGATAAAACAACCCTCTTGATACTCAAGAGCACCGGATCCGCATTCAGGGCAAGCTCCCATACTTAGACCTATTGCTTGGTTCTCTTGGTTAACTGATGTATCCGCCTTTTCTCGAAGAGGTTCTTCTTCTTTTCCGGATAAGTTGCTTCTTTTCAATTTCTGATAATATTCAATGGCTTTGGCTACGGCATCAGCGCAGGAGAGCACTTTATTTTTCCCTAATCCCCGGGGACGGTCGCAACTGATACCCCTCAGTTGCTTCGTCACCAGTTGCCAGGGAATGCCTGAACGAAAAGCTAATGAAACCAGTCGTCCAATGGCTTCGGTCTGGGAAGCGGCACATCCACCAGATTTACCCAATCGGGCAAAAACTTCAAAAAGCTTTTTTTCTTTATTCTCATTGATGGTCACATAAAGATCTCCGCATCCTGTGTTAACTTCTATGGTCATTCCATAGGTGACCGGATCTCGGGGTCGAGGAACAATAACTTTTGCTTCTTTCTGGGAAAAGATTTTACTTCTGATAACCTGTTCCTTCCGGCTTCCCTCACGATAAACAGTAATTCCCTTACATCCCAGTTGGTGAGCAATAAAAAAGGATTCTTTGATTTTTTCTGAGGAGGTATGATGGGGTAGATTTATAGTCTTGGAAACAGCGTTGTCAGTGTACTTCTGGAAAGCAGCCTGCATTTTTAGGTGAGTCTTGGGTTTCATATCCAGAGCGGTAACAAAAATTTTTTTAATCTCAGCCGGGACCCTGGATATTTTCTGGCAGGATCCGTTATTTCGGGAAATCTCTTCCATCAACTCTTTTGAATAAAATTTGTTCTTTCGGGCAGTTCTCTCAAATTCTTCATTGATGTAAAGAAACTTTTCTCCACCGAGAACTTCTTTATAATAGACCAGACTAAACAAAGGTTCGATTCCGGAAGAACAGTTAGCTATCATACTTATGCTTCCTGTTGGAGCAATGGTAGTGGTAGTAGCATTGCGCAAAGGCAGTCCTTTTTCCTTTAGAGAACTTTCCGGATAATTGGGAAAAGTTCCTCTTTCTTTGGCTAACTGTGCCGAAGTATTTCTTGATTCTCTTTGAATAAATTTCATAATTTTTTCAGCCAACAAGAGAGCCTGAGGCGAATTATAAGGAATTTCCATTTTTATAAGTAGGTCGGCAAACCCCATAATCCCCAGTCCTATTTTGCGGTTGGCCTGAGTATTCTGGGCAATTTTAGGTAAAGGGTATTTATTAATGTCAATCACATTATCCAGAAAGTGAACAACTAGATGCACTATCTTTTTAAGCTTCTCCCAGTTTATCTGTTTTTTCTCCACCATTTTAGCTAAATTTATAGAACCAAGATTGCAGCTTTCATACGGCAGCAGTGGTTGCTCTCCGCAGTTGTGCACATAGAAACCATTGGCGTCAAATGCATTTATCCCCGGGATTTGAACATCATAAACTTCTTCTACAAGGTCCGATATTATTAGTTTCACAGTGGTGATAAAGCGCTCTCGATTTATGGCCCGATTATAACTTTTTATGGCATCTTCCAGTTTTTCCATCTTATCTAAATCCCCAAAGCCGACTCTTTTACAAAAATACCATAAGTTGTCCTTGGAAATTACCAGTTCATGCTGAGCCTTTATCTGATAATCTTTTAGCCCACCTTTACCATCGGGCAACTCTTTTTTTCCAGCTTTTCGCCTATGGGCATAGATCTTGGAAAATATTCCCAACCTCAAGAGCATACGCTGAACAGCTTTAAGAATCTCGAGATTACTCTGAGATAGTCTTACGCTAACGCCTTTGGAATGATTCCCCTGGACAGAACCATCAGCATCAAAGAGTCCTCTCAAGAGGCCCTGGTAAAAATCCTGGGAGGTTTTTTCTATTTTCTCAGTTATTAGTTTTTCACCTGGATTTAATCCAAGTTCCTGAGCTAATTTTCTAACTTTTATGGCCCCTTTACTATTTCCCCAAGATGAAAGAATGGTTTTATCTTTCTTGATTGTTCCATCACCTAAAAGCAAGCCGATTAGATACCCTTCCTTCTCGGTATATTTTCCATCCCATCCTCCAAAGTTTCTATGATTATGCACAATAATTTTATTTCCCTGCTTTAGACTTTCCACGCTTACCCATTTAGTCTTTACTTGATATCTGGTTGTTTCCTCTACTTTCATAACCAGATGATCTTTGGTCAAACGTAACTCAAAACCTTCGGCTGTTTCCAGCCGGTAAAGAGGTTTTATTCCTGTTTTAAAAAATCCATTTTTTAAACTCTTATATCTCTTACCATTTATGAGAGTCAGAAAGCTTTTTCCCACTAACTCCTTAACTTGTCTTGGTCCTTCAACTGTCATAATCCAAGTATCAGAGGTTATGCAGGGATTGGTTGATTCTATTTTTCCTATCCGAGGGGTAGGGTTATCCTGATTGATTCGATCCAGAAACACCAGACCCGGTTCGCCATTTTTCCAGGCCATCTCGGCTATTTTATTGATGACCTCTTCTGCCTTGAGTTTGCCGGTAATCTCACCAGTTATCGGATCAATCAGATCGTAAGTGGCTCCCTTAGTAGCAGCTTTCATAAACTTATCAGTCGCCGCCATGGAAATATTGAAATTTCTCAACGTCCCCTCATTTTGTTTACATTCGATAAACTCCATAATATCCGGATGGGTCACGTGAAGAATGCCCATGTTGGCTCCCCGTCTTCTTCCACCTTGCTTGATAGCCTCAGTACTGGCATCAAATACTTTCATAAAAGAAACTGGACCACTGGCCACTCCTGAGGTACTCCCTACAGAACTCCCTTTGGGTCTGATTTTACTAAAGGAGAAACCGGTTCCCCCACCACTTTTGTGGATAATGGCCGTGTCTTTAATAGCCTGGTAAATCGATTCGATAGAATCATCTACAGAAAGAACAAAGCAGGCAGATAGTTGTTGCAGGTTAGTTCCGGCATTCATTAAGGTGGGAGAGTTAGGAAGAAACTCAAGATTGCTCATAATTTCATAGAAGTGATCTTCAAGTTTCTTTATTTCCCCAGGAGTTTTCTGGTAAGCCGTATCAGCCAAAGAGATATTTTTGGCTACTCTTCGAAACATCTCTGCCGGGGTCTCTATTATCCGTCCTTCCGAGTCTTTTCTTAGATATCTTTTTTGTAAAACCCTGAGGGCATTTTCCGAGAGCTTAAGGGCAATTTTCTTTGATTGGCTCATTACCATTTTTCCTTTAGACGCCTGAGGAGATTATCTTAATTGTTCGATGATTAAATCAGCTATTTTCTTCCCGGAAAGAAGCATTCCTCCAAAAATGGGTCCCATTCTCGGACTTCCATAAACCGCGTTGGCCGCCATACCACTTACATACAAACCAGGATAAACTTCTCCGGTATTGTCTATGATGGCTTTCTCCCCTTTTTCTGCCCACATAGCTCCCTCCCCCATAATTTTACCTTCCGGAGTAGCTAATTTTACCGAAGATCTTTCAAGAAGTTTTCGGATAATTTCACATCCGTGACCGGTAGCATCCACAGCCATCTGACACCTAATACTGAGGGGATCTACCTGAAGTTGGGTTAAGGTAACAGCCTGCCAATTTATCACCAGACCGCAGACACGATTCTCCTTAACCATAACATCCTCTACCCCTATCAGGTTAAATATTTTTACTCCTTCCTTTATGGCTCGATAGGTAAGTGCCGAAGCAGCTTCCAGTGAATTAGCTAAATAATATCCCTCTTGATACAGCTCTGTCCTGATTTCTAACTCCTGGAGAATTTCTAGAGCAGATTCCTGAACAACAATTTTGTTAAACATCATTCCTCCTCCGGGCATTCCACCACCAGTCCGAAGGTTTCTTTCAAATATCACTGTTTTGATTCCGGTTTTAGCTAAATAATAAGCTGCGGTTAGGCCTGATGGTCCAGCTCCAGCCACAGCCACTTCTGTCTCCATTGCTTGACTAAATTCCCGGGCAAAACTTTCCGTTATAGCCCGGGAAATAATTATATCGTCTAACTCCATTTATTTCTCCTGTTGCTGTATATTTTTCCTTATATCCCAGAAAATCTCTTGAGATATAGGAACTTGTAAATTATNCCAGGGCGACTGAAGTCGCCCCTACCCATGGAGAAAGTCCTTGTTCTATTGGGTAGGGGAGGCTTTAGCCTCCCTTCTCTTGAGACCAATAAGGAGAAAATGACCGATGAAAAGGAACAGAAAGATAATCTTATCCCTGGTGGTTGTGCTGTTTATCCTGATGGGTCTCGCGTCTTTTGCTTTGCCCACAGAGGCGGGGGATTTTTCCTCGAGTCAGAACAGTTCCGCTTTTGACTCCCGAGATTCATTTACCTCTTCTGACACTGGAAACAATTTTGCCCCTCCCCAGAGAGATTTTGCCTCTCCATCTAATAAGACAAGAGATGGAGGGGATTACTTTGTTCATAATCAGCTACTTAAGCTGATTATGCTACTGGCATTTACGGCTGTCGCCTCAATTATCATTGTCAAGCGCTGGTATAAGTATAGAAAGATCTTATTGTTAACTTCGGTGATGATATTAGGATTTTATCTGGGGGGATTTCTCTGCCCCCTGACCGCCGTACAGAATCTATTTCTAAAATGGCAAACTGGTTATCTGATTCTTTTTTTAGGGGCTCTGGTAGTACCGACCTTAATTGGAGGAAGAATTTTCTGTGGTTATGTTTGTCCTTTCGGAGCCATCCAGGAATTACTCCATCTTAAGAGAATCAGAAGGGAACTTCCCCGTAGCTGGAGTCGTTATCTGCGACTGATTAAATATATGGTCCTCGGATATTTGGTAGTACGGGTTTTGAGCACCGGGCAGATCATTCTCCAAGGCTATACACCCTTCAATCCACTCTTTACTTGGGGAGGTCTTCCTTTGTCCATTGCTATCACGGTAATCTTTGCCGGCCTTTCCCTGATAATGTACCGCCCTTTCTGTCGCTATTTCTGTCCTCTGGGAGCCTTCCTGGGGATTATCTCAAGGGTGAGCTTCTTCAGGATAAAAGTGAGCTCCCGGTGTGCCAGTTGCGGGCTCTGTGAGAGAGCCTGCCCCATCGGGGCTATCGCCGGCAAGTCTCCCACTGTCCGGTCTTCAGAATGTCTGCTCTGCGGGGAATGTGTGGACAAGTGTCCCAAAAAAGCCATTGCTCCAGGTTTATCCGCAAAAGGGGACGGGAAAAAGAGAACTGTCCCCTTTTTACTACTCTTTGGTAAGCTGTTTCAGAAATTTATAACCTGAAATAAGCTGCTCGCTATGATAGGGAATATAAAGAGAAGGTAGGATCTCCAGTTCCTTGAGACTGTTTCTACCTACCCACAAGTTTTTAATATCATCAAGTTTTGAGTGAGATAAGTAGAGCATGGTTTTTATGGAACCCTTAGAGATGACTGTTGTTTTCTTGTCTTTGGCACATATCTCACACAATATGCCGCCCCCCTCAATAGAAAAGTAACAAGTTTTGAGGACTTCCAATTTTTTTCCGCAATCAAGACATTTTTTAAGAGTAGGGCTGTAGCCCAGGAGCCGCAAAAACCTCAGTTCAAATGCCCGGAGAAGTGTATTAAGTTTATCTTTGGGAAATTTCTCCAGTAGGGAAAGACTTTTGAGAAGAAGAACAAAAATAGCTAAATTTCTGTCGCGGAGGGGGGTAAGTTTAGCGGTTAATTCGGCTAAATAACCAGCGGATACCATTTTGAGGAGATCCTTTTTTATCTCAGGGAACAGGGAAATTAGCTGACACTCACTGAGGGTATCAAGGTCAAGTTTTCTACTCTGGTAAGCCAGAATATCTACATAGGAAATTATCTGGGTAGTGGGGGCGAATCTACTCTTTAGTCTCCGGGCACCTTTAGCTACCAGTTTCACTCGGCCATACTTTTCTGAAAAGACTTCTATTATCTTATCCTGCTCAGCTAACTCGTAATCTCGTAAAACTATAGCTCTGGTTTTATACAGCATTATCTCTTGAGAAGCTCGGTAGCGTTAGTTACTCCAGGTGAATTTGCGTCTTCCCTCAAAAGCCTGGGACAAAGTGAAGTCATCGGCAAACTCAAGATCTCCACCAGCAGGAAGACCAATGGCCAGACGGGTTACCTCTACCCCCAGGGGGCTGAGAACCCTTGAGATGTACATGGCCGTGGTCTCACCCTCCGGGTTAGGATCGGTAGCCAGGAGAACCTCTCTCACTTTCCCCTTTCTTATTCTCTCTAATAACCCTTTAATGTTAATCTCATCTGGTCCGATGCCCTTGACCGGAGAAATTACCCCACCCAAGACATGATATAAACCAGGGAACTTCCCCATTTTCTCAATAGCAATAACATCTCGGGGTTGTTCTACCACACAGATGATACCTCGGTCTCTCTTTTCATCCTGGCAGATGGAACAAGGATCATCTTCAGTCAAATTGCCACAAATGGAGCACTGTTTAACTTTTTTACTTACTTGATCAATTGCTTGAATTAAACTTTGATGCTCTTCTTTTGATGAGTGAACCAAAAACAAGGCTAGGCGTTGGGCACTTTTCCTCCCTATTCCTGGAAGCTTAGTGAACTGACTTATCAAGTTCTCAATTGACTTTACTTTGTACATAACTACCTCGATGTTTTAAGTAATGATTTATCTTACTTATATATGAAATTAGCTCTCTGTCAAACATAGAATTCTGGTTTCCTGGAAAAACCCAGGGTGTAGCTCCCACTGAAGCTGTCCCCCGGCAGTGATTTTAAGGATTAGTCAGGCAGTATCCATTTTGACAAGTGAGAAAATTCAAGTATGACATTCAAACAAGTGGAGATATAAGAATTGAGGAACTTTACAACTGTGTCCGGGCACATACGGTCAGCGGGGACATTGAACTAACCAGCATTTGGGGAGATATCGATGTAGAAACAACCAGTGGTGACATTCACACCGAGAATACAAAGGGAACTATTATCGTCCGCTCCATCAGCGGAGACATCAAGATCCTGGGAGCCAAAGGAGCTGCCCGGACCATGAAAACTGTCAGTGGAGATATTTTCGTCGAATTGGAGGAAATTGATGAAGCTGCTTCGCAGATGAATCTTAAGTCCATTAGTGGTGATATTGAGTTTTTTCTTTCCCCGGATGTCCAGGCCGACATAGATGTTGGCACTATCTCTGGTAAAATCAGTACCGATTTTGAGATTACCATTCGGGGAACCGTAGGAATAGAGCGTGAGCTGCAAGCAACTATTGGGGGAGGAGGGGTGAGTATCGAGCTGAAAACCACGTCCGGCGACATTACCCTGAAGAAACTGTAGTTAGACCATCAAATTCCATACGCAATAGATCCTTTATTTTTATCTTTTTTCCTAAATACTTTGAGGAAAAGACTTCGGTGGGTAAACGGTAACCAGAGGATTCTTCTCCAAGAAACTCGGCAAGCTGCCAATATGATCATAGTGAATATGGGAAAGTACTATTATATCCACCTTCTGGGGATCAATCCTGAGTTTCTCCATATTCATAAAAAGCACTGAACTCTCGCCCCCAACATCAAAAAGAATGCTTTTCTTCAACCCTTCTATCAAACAGGAAAAGCCCCATCTTGTTTCCAGTTCTTCATTATAGACATTATTATCGTACACTATAGTAAGATCCAAATCCTTGGCCACCGCTAAGGTGGTAAACTGAAGCTATTTCCCTAACAGTAATTTCAAGGATTAGTCGTGTAATATCTGCCTTGACAAGTGAGAAAATCCAAGTATAAAATCAAACAAGGGGAGATTAAGGGAAAATTCCCGGTCAAGGAGGATTAAAATGAAAAGTTTGATGGGACTAATAGTGATAGGGATGTTATTCTCGGTCTGTGGTTGGGTCGGGGCAAGCGTACCATCGGCCCCTCCGTTTTACGGAGATGCCATTCGGCTTTCCACGGGCGAGATCATTACCGGTGAACTGTTGCGTTTCGATGGGACTACCTTCGTAATCAAAACCGGAACTGGTGTGGTCAGAAGACAAAGAGGAGAGGTCATTGGTATTCTCGTGGGAGGTAAGCCTGCGGTGACTACGGAGATCTTATCTCAATGGGCCTCTCAGGCCAAGGCAAGTAGCCAGTACACTAACGCCCGATGGTCGGCTCAACAAGCAACTGGGGAACCAAATACCACCAAGTGTGGCGATCTTGATACTGCCTGGGCACCAGGAACGAGTGCTGAGGGACCCGAGTGGTTAGAACTGGCTTTCGAGACACCGGTGTATGCCACCGGTCTCCGAGTGCACGAGACCTATAACAGTGGCTGCGTCTATCGGGTAGAGTCGGTGGACGTGAAGGGAGCACATCATATGGTCTGGCAAGGTAAGGATACCACTGCTTGCCCAGGCTGGTTTGAGCTGTCCTTTAAGCCAACTGTCTATCTAGTCCAATCAGTCATCATCCACACTCAGATAAAGGGATGGGAAGAAATAGATGCCATAGAGCTCTCTGGACTGGTAGAAGTCTCGCCAGAAACATGGGAAGGCGCAAAGGTGGAACCGACACCCCAAGAGAAGGAGCAAGAGGAGGAAGGTGTCCTTTCTGTCAAAGAGGTCCTGCGCAACAAAGAAGCTATTGGAACCACGGAAATACAAGTGAGGGGTCAGGCTAAAGATATGGAGGATCGCCAGGGATTGCTGGGTGGGGAATTTACCAGCTTTTTACTTACTGATAATGAGGGTAACTCCCTCCAGATTCACTTGGACCGCAAAGTAGTGGATATACCCCAGGACAGAGATGTCATTGTAACCGGTAAGTTTGAGAAATTCTTTGGCGATTTTATTGAGTATTTCAGTGCTACCAACATTACCTGGTAAGAGAATTAAACCATGAATACCCGGATCAAACCTACGGCTACCAATTATGAGAAGATCTAAGTACTTTTGAAATTATTTACATTCTAAGAGAGGTGTAAAATATGGAAGAATGGACTTCGAGAGAGAGAGTTTTGGCCGCCATTGAGCATAAAGAAGCGGACAGAATCCCTATCAGTTTCGGTGGCACTATGGCTACCGGTATGCTGGAATGCCCGCCAGACGGGAAGAACTACACAAAGCTATGCCAATATCTGGAAATTGAGGACTACCAGGAGCCAGATACAGGTTTTGCCTTCAATTATGTGGGCAATATTGATGAGCGCATATTGCAAAGGTTTACCTCAGATTTTCGGCGAGTAGATGCCAACCCGCCCGAAATAAGAATTGAGTCTGATGGAACGAAAACTGTGATGGGGACAGGCTGTGGTATGAGAATAAAGAAAATGGGTTACTATGATGATATATTTGAGTTTCCCCTTGGAAATTGTGAAAGCAAAAAAGATATAGAACAATACCCCTTTTGGCCAACTGCAGAGGATTTTAGAAAAATGGCCGAAGGTAAGAAAGAGGAAGCTAAAAACCTGAGGAGAAGTACTAACTACGCTATAGTAGTTGACACTCTTCTTTGGTTTCCTTTTCTGTCTTACCCTCTGCTCACCGGGTACGAAAAATGGTTTATAGATATGAAATTGAATCCTAAATTCTACTTTGCTCTTTGTGATAGGTTGTTTGAAGTAGGTTTAGGTATAGTTGAAAACTTCATTGGTTCGGTTGGCGATTACATAGATATAGTAGCTACTTACGATGATATGGGTAACCAAGAGGGATTACTTTGCTCCCATAAGGACTATGTAAAGTTTATCAAGCCTTATGAGAAGCGGATGATTGAACATATTAAAAAATACACT
Organism: Candidatus Aerophobus profundus SCGC AAA252-L23; assembly: GCA_000402295.1. Taxonomy (GTDB): domain Bacteria; phylum Aerophobota; class Aerophobia; order Aerophobales; family Aerophobaceae; genus Aerophobus; species Aerophobus profundus. The sequence continues at coordinate 3,349 of AQRW01000150.1, read as the reverse complement.
AAGGCAAAAATCTATCGGCATAGCTGCGGCTCAGTATATGAAATTATCCCTGATTTAATAGAAATAGGGGTAGAAATCTTAAATCCCATCCAGCCGTTAGCTAAGAATATGGAACCCTGGCGTCTGAAAAAAGAATTTGGTAAAGACCTGACCTTTTGTGGAGGAATTGACATTCAGAAACTTCTGCCTCATGGAACCCCGGAGGAAGTCAGAGAAGGAGTGAGGAAAACCATAGAAACATACGCCCCGGGTGGTGGCTATATTTTGGGTCCTTCCCACAACATTGAGCCGGATACTCCTCCAGAGAATATTGTGGCTATGTATGAAGCTGCCCAGGAGTATGGCCAGTATCCTATATCCTAACATATTACTACTCTCTTGTTTCTCATGCCTCGGAGATGGAACGGTCTTTACCCAAATAGTTTTCCTATCTAATAGATGACTACCGCGACAAGCCAGTCCAGGATTAGGCTATATCCTACCGCAATGCATACGACAACAGCATTTTTTTCCTTTTCAAGCATTTTTACCGTCACTTCTTCTGCCTTATCCTTTGCCTCCAAGGAAAATGTACCAGGTACATCAATGAGCGCAACGCTTTCCCCTCCAAGTCGCATCCATCCCCCTTGTATAATCAACCGTTTTCTCTCGGGGGTAAATTTTAGCCCCTTCATTTTTGAATAATTCCTGAAATTGGTATTTGACAGCTCAGAAATTATTTGGTAATTTATTGACAATTTGTAAGTACTCTAAGTAAATGCTCAAAAAATAAGAATCCAGGCAAGTTATTCCAGGCGGGGCTAAGGGAAAAAATTAGTGATCTTAGCCGGGGTGAGGGGGATTCATCGGCGTCTCGTTGATACCGAGTAACATCGGAGCTTACTAAGAAAGGAACAACTGAAGTTTGAACATCAATATTCGAAAAGGGGTTAATCATGGGTTACTCTGAAATTAAGGATGAGATCAAGGAACTTTTTCACCAGGTAGCAGAATTAGCCGAAAGTTCAGAAAACCAAAGAAGAAAACAAATGTGGGATTCTGAATTTTCCCCGGAGGAGTATGAACCTGGACTTATTGCTCCTTTTCCCGCTGATAAGAGAAAAGAGAAGAGACCTCCCATAACTGCAGATTGGGATAGATTGCAGTGGTCCAGGCTATTGCACTTTGATATCAAAAAATATTATATGGATGCTCTGTACTATCTGAAGTGGACTTTAGCCACAGATATTTATCGATTCAGGAATTTTCCTGATGACACTCCTCTGGCTAAAACTATTCCTCTATTTCTGGGAGTAGCCTTTGAGCCCAGCTTGTTTGAGGTACCGGTGGTCTATTCCTCTACTCGTGAGCCTCTCTTTACATCGGAGGGTGCGGTAGTAAAGAAAAAGAGTGATCTTGCCAAGATAAAAGCGCCGGACTTCTTCAGAAGTGGACTTATGCCTTTAGCTCATAAGTTTTACCAAGAAATCAACGAGTTAGTACCCAAGGATTTCTCAGTGATTTTCCCGGTATGGATTAGAGGTCCCTTTGGAGTGGCCTGTGCCATGCGGAGTATGCAAGAACTGCTAATAGACATGATAGAGGAGCCTAAGTTTGTGCATGAGCTTATGCGANTNATCACNGATTCCCGGAAAGANTACACNCNAGAGAGNAGGAAATTNTTAGGGNATGTTAAGGTAGCAAATTCATGTTCCGAAAATTCACTGGCCAATGATGAGGTTAGTATTCCCATTGTTTCTCCTCGACTATATGAGGAGTTTATTTTTCCTTATGAGGATGAGTTATCTAAATTCTACGGAGGTATTAATTGGTGGCATAGCTGTGGAAATAAGACACCCCTGGTGTCTGTGATAAAGAAAATAAGCCAACCGATTGGTTTTATGGATTTTGCCTTGTGGGCTGATGATTTGCAGAGAGGGGTAAGGAACTTAGGTGGGGTAATTCCCTTTCATGTTCGTCCCAGTTTTGGTGATATTTCAGAGAGAAGTGAAGAAATCATAAAGAACCATGTTCAAGGAATAATGTGTATATGTAAGGGGCAAAATTTTGCCTTCAGATTGGATGGTTTCGAACCTAGTGATGCCAACGAAAAAGACGTAGATACAATGAAGAGATATCTATCTATTGTCAAGAAAGCAGGTGAAGAAAACCTGAAGTATGTAGATGATTAAGACTTGAAAGTAGATAACTATTGAACTTGGAGCAGATCCAGATAAGAAAACGAGCAGTTTTTTTGACCAGACTTGTCTCCTTTTTTTGGTGTCTTTACCGAATCCTACCATAACAGGCAGGGGGGAGGCAAGTTAATTTCACCAAAACACTTAACAACAATGGATTATGCAATTGGTGTAACAGCGAGTAGGGCAATCCCCGGAGTGGACTGCATGTTAAGATAGCTAGAGGTGACGGCAACGGAAAGGAGGTGAGATGGCGATCAGCCAGTCATTTTTGGCCTGAAGCAGGAGACTGAGTGAACGAATGAGAGAGATCAGTATTGGCAATGGTTGATGGAGGCTCACCTCGCGACGGACAAGGGCCCCATCCCGGTACATAAACATACTTTCCCGGGGAGAGATGGCCGGAGCAGAGGAAACCATTAGAAATCTGTTCAAAGGAGGAGAGAATGTTACGCAATGGACGAACATTGTTAGTAGTTGCAGTGTTGGTCACGCTGATTGCTACCAGCGCGGTTGCCACCACCCTCGACGTGGACAAGTACCAGCAGGCGAACGTTAACTGGCAGCAATTTGCGGGACAGAGGCTGTTAATCGCTATGAACAAGCATGGCTGGACCGATGGAATCGAGAAAATCCTGCCCGAATTTGAGAAATTGACCCAAATCAAAGTAACCTTGGACGTCTATTCGGAAGAGGAATTCCGAACGAAGAGACTGGTTGCTCTGGCCGGTGGTGGTGGAATCTTCGACATGATGATGATGGATCAAGCGCTTGTGCAATACGTCGATGCAGGCTGGTTGGATCCCTGGGGTCCGTACCTGAACGACCCGAAACTGGTCGACCCGGAGTGGTATGATTACCAGGACATCTTTTCCAGTGGCATCGGACTCGGAACTTACCAGGGTAAACTCTACGGTATGCCGATCACTACCGAAGCTCAGATTCTATTCTACCGCAAGGACCTCTATCAGAAAAAAGGACTGGCCGTACCCACCACCATGGATGAACTCTACCAGGCGGCGATTAAGCTTAAGACTGCACAGATGAGTGGTATCGCCAACCGCGGGCATCGAGGTTGGGGGGCCAATGTCTGGTCCTGGACCGGCTATTGCTACACTTACGGGGGTAAGGTCTTCGACGAGCAAGGACAGCCTGTATTCAACTCCCCGGAG
>AQRW01000149.1 GCA_000402295.1 Candidatus Aerophobus profundus SCGC AAA252-L23 | reverse complement strand
TTTGAATTTAGTATTTGTCTTTGTTAAGGTAGATTATCAATGTCGCCTCAGGAGAATGTCCCTCACTGAAATGGGAAATCTGGAAAAATAGTGGGACTTGTCAAAGGAAGTTCCGATTATATAATAAAAGGCCAAAAAATGAGAAAAGAGCTTTTTTATTCTGCTTACTTATCATTATATCGAGCGGGTATTCTCAAGGAGCGCATAGAGCAAGCTTATCAGATATTGGAAAAGTGTCGGCTTTGCCCCCGGAATTGTGGGGTGAACCGTTTGAAAGGTGAGAAAGGCTTTTGTCGAGCAGAAAGTGATCTTGTGGTTGCAAGTGCCCATTCACACTTTGGTGAGGAACCACCTATTTCTGGACACCAGGGTTCCGGAACTATATTTTTTAGCTATTGTAATCTCAGGTGCGTTTTTTGTCAAAATTATCCTATCTCTCATTTGGAAAACGGGAATTGTATTTCGGTAGAAAAATTGGCTGAAATGATGGTTATGCTGCAGGGAAGAGGATGTCACAATATCAATTTGGTTACCCCCACTCATTTTATGCCTCAAATCTTATCGGCTCTTTCCTTGGCTATTGAAGAGGGACTGCATATTCCGCTGGTTTACAACTGTGGAGGATACGAATCACTGGAGGCTCTAAGGTTGTTGGAAGGTGTGGTAGACATTTATCTGCCAGACATAAAATATGGTAATGAAAACTCGGCTAAGAAGTATTCCAATGCTCCGGGATATTTTAAGAAAGCTAAGGAAGCTATCAAGGAAATGTATAATCAAGTGGGAAATCTCCAACTAGACAAAAGAGGAGTGGCCAGACGGGGTCTTTTGGTTAGGCACCTGGTGCTTCCTAATGGGATAGCAGCTACCCGAGAAGTTTTCTCCTTTTTAGCCAGGGAGATTTCACCTCGCATCTATGTCAGCATTATGAGTCAATATTTTCCCACTCACCAGGCCAAACATTTTCCTGAGCTAAACCGACAAATTACTCCAGATGAGTATGAAGAAGCTATGGGAATAGCTGAAGAATTAAACCTTGAAAAGGGATGGAAACAAGGATAAGTAACATAAGGAAAGAATATTTAAAGGAGCAGAAAAATTAATTCTTCGTCCCGAAGATTTCGTCTTACTCAAGCGTTATGTTTCAGCTTCATAACCGGCGTAGTATCTTGCCTGATCTGTCTTTCTTTTCTTATTGAGTACGGATTTTATTTGTCCGTGGAAAATATAAGTTTTCTACATCGCTTGGATCAGATATTGGCGCTGATAGCTATGACTCAGCTCATCTTTCATCTAATCCTGTCTCGAGATAAAAGACAGTTCTTCCGAATGAATCGAATGGATTTCTTTTTTGTCTTCTTTTTTTGGGGGGCATTATTGACCATTATGGCTGGAAAAGGTTTGGAAGTGTCCAAACTCTTGGTATTTTTAACTCAAGGCTATCTCATCGGCTTTCTAATATTACGCTTGCCCGCTTTCAACAAGTTAATGTTCATAGCCAGGCTTCGTCCTCCTCTGGTAGTATTAACCACTTTTATCTTGATTATTATGGTAGGGACATGCCTGCTCTTGCTTCCGCGCTCTCTCTCTCCTGATAAGAGCTTATCCGTTCTAAATGCGCTGTTTACTGCTGCTTCGGCTACCTGTGTCACCGGTTTAGTGGTGGTTGATACCGGAAGTCACTTTTCTTTTATGGGTCAAATTATTATTCTTTGTTTAATTCAGGTGGGAGCACTTGGTCTGATGACCTTTACCTCTTTTTTTGCTGTTTTGTCAGGTAAGGAATTTAGTGTCAAGGATAGAGCACTTTTGGGAGATATTCTTAGTCGGAGTAGTCTGGGTAGTCTGGGTATGTTAATTAGTTTTATCCTTCTGATGACTTTTATTATTGAGGCGATAGGTGCTCTACTTTTATATCCTCAATTTCTGCCCGGAGCTAAGGATTCACTCCAGGCTCTCCATTACTCCATTTTCCATTCCATTTCTGCCTTTTGTAATGCTGGTTTCTGCCTTTTCTCTGACAGTTTTATGCAGTACCGAGCGAATTTCGCAGTAAATCTAACTATGACGGCTTTAATCATCGTAGGGGGACTGGGATTCATAGTCAATGCTAATCTACTCAAGTGGATTTACCTTCGTTTAAGAAAAAAGCGGGCTATCCTGACTCTCCAGACTAAATTGGTTCTTTTGATTTCGGCTGTTTTAATAGTAGTTGGCACCATCTTAATTTTATTAGGGGAAAACGGAGAAACTCTCCAGGATTTGCCCTGGAAAACTCGTTTTTTGGGAGCTTATTTCCAGTCAGTTACCGCCAGAACGGCTGGATTTAATACTCTCAACATTGGAAGTTTGGCTCTCTCCTCCACCTTTCTCTTAATGGTTTTGATGTTCATAGGTGCTTCACCAGGTTCCACCGGTGGAGGAATCAAAACCAGTACTTTTGCTACTCTTCTTTTCACCATTAAATCAATGGCTGAGGGGAAGAGTAGAATTGAGGTTTTCAAAAGAAGCATTCCTCGAATAGTTGTCTACCAATCGCTGTGTGTAGTTACGTTGGCTCTTGGGTGGATAGCTATTTCTACTCTTATTCTCACTTTTACCGAGCAGACTTCCCTGGCTACAATTGTTTTCGAAGATCTTTCGGCTTTTGGAACAGTCGGTCTATCCCGGGGACTTACTTCTCATCTCAGTGCAGTCGGCCGGATTATTATTATTAGTACTATGCTGGTGGGTCGAATTGGTCCTTTAACTCTGGCCCTGATTGTGGCAGGGAGAAGGGTGTCGAAGCATTATGAGTATCCCGAGGAACCAATAGCAGTAGGTTAAGGGGGTAAAAATGCGTAAATTCGCCGTAATTGGTTTGGGTAAGTTGGGAACCACAGTAGCCAAATTTCTGGCCGAGAGAGGAGCGGAAGTTATTGCGGTAGATAAGAATGCTGACCTGGTAGACGAGCTAAAAGAGATAGTGGACTTAGCCGTGAAACTCGATGCTACCGATGAAGAAGCTCTAAGATCTCAGGGTATTGACAAAGTAGATGTGGCTATTGTAAGTATGGGAGAAAATTTTGAAGCAGCCGTGATGACTACGGCTCTTTTAAAAGGAAAATTAGGCGTACCCTTAGTGATTACCCGAGCTTCTCCCACTGAATCTGGAATCCGAGAAAAGATACTGAAATTAGTAGGGGCAGATAGGGTAGTTCTTCCTGAGGTGGAAATGGGTCAGAAGTTAGCCCAGAGTCTTTTATTGACCCACATTGTGGATTATGTTCCTATTTCGGAAAAGTATAGTGCGGCGGAGATAGAAGCACCCCGGTCTTTTTGGGGGAAGAAAATCGGTGATTTGAATATCAGACAACGACATAAGGTGAACATTCTGGAAATAAAGCGATCTTATCTGGGCAAGGACGGAAAGAAAACGGAAAAAATAAATTATTTGCCCCATGCTGATGATCTAGTTGAGGAGGGCGATCTCTTACTGGTATTAGGCGAACTCGAAGATATAGAACTTTTGTCAGAGGGTTAATAACTCTAATACGGTAGTCCGGAATCTTAATTTACATTTCAGAAAATCCTGGTATGCTGATAGGGTATCAGGAAGAGGGTGAAAGAATGAAGGTAATGCGGGTACTGGCCTACTTTTTTGGTGTGATAGGGGGAATTAGCCTGGTGATGGGAGTAATACTTCGACTCTCGGCCGGTCCGGGAGGAGCACTTTTTAACAACGTCAGAGCTAATGCTTTCCTTGAGTTTTCTCAGGTCTGTCTTATTTTTGCTGCTGCTCTGGGGATAGCGGTAATTATGGAAAGCCTGAGAAAGGCAAAAAAGTAGACCCGTTACTACTCCATTTTTTTCTGGTTGTTCTTATCTGACAATAGGAATAACTACATTTTTTGCCGGGATGGCGGAACTGGCAGACGCGCATGGTTGAGGGCCATGTGGAGGATTCTCC